>JAYUCN010000982.1:0-2773 GCA_043740335.1 Planctomycetota bacterium | reverse complement strand
AGCTGCAACTCGGCTTCGGTGAGGCCCATCGACTGGGCCTTCTGCTTGCGGCGGCGGTGGGAAGTCACGTCGTTTCTGGTGCCGCGCGCAGCAAACCGCGGGCTGGCAGAGAGCGGGCACTGGTCGGCTGTTCGCCGGTCTCAACTCTTGGCCAGGTTCTCGTTCGCGAAGTCCCAGTTGACGAGGTGATCGAGGAAGGTCTTGATGTAGTCGGGGCGGCGGTTCTGGAAGTCGAGGTAGTAGGCGTGCTCCCAGACGTCCATCGTGAGAAGCGGCGTGGCCCCGGTCGTGAGCGGCGTTTCGGCATTCGGCGTCTTGCTCACTTCGAGCTTGCCGCCGCGCAGACTGAGCCAGGCCCAGCCACTGCCAAACTGCGTCGTGCCGGCCTGCGTGAACAGTTCGACGAACTTCTCGTGGCTGCCGAAGTCCGCGTTGATCTTCTGCGCGATGGCGCCGGTCGGCTTGCCGCCGCCCTTCGGCTTCATCGAGCGCCAGTAGAACGTGTGGTTCCAGACCTGGGCCGAGTTGTTGAAGATGCCGGCCTTGTCCGCCTTGCCGGCTGTGGCCTTGACGATGTCGACGAGCGACTTGCTGGCGAACTCGGTGCCGTCGATGAGCTTGTTGCCGTTCGTCACGTAGGCCTGGTGGTGCTTGCCGTGATGGATCGACAGCGTCTGGGTGTTGATGTGGGGAGCCAGCGCGTCTAGCGCGTAGGGCAGGGGAGGAAGTTCGATGGCCATGTTCGTTCTCGGGTGGGAAGGCACGGCTGTGGGATGCGCACGCGCCGAAGGAAGGCTGCGACGATACGGAACGGCATCGCCGCCGCACGCCGAAACCGCGCCGCCGACCGCAGCGACGGCCAGGCACTCCTGATAGCTTGGCTGCCATGACCGAGACTCCTGCGCCCCTGCCTGCTCCGAACCTGCCCGGCTTCCAGCAGTTGCTCACCACCGTCGCGCGACTGCGGGCGCCGGACGGCTGTCCGTGGGATCGGCAGCAGACGCAGGCCAGCATGGCCCCGCACCTCGTCGAGGAAGCCTTCGAGGCGGCCGATGCATTGCGGCGCGGTGAGGTCGCGGCAGCGTGCGAAGAACTCGGCGACGTGCTCGTCAATGTCGCAATGATCAGCCAGATCGCCCACGAGGAAGGTGCCTTCGAGGCGGATGCGGTGGCTGGCGCGGCTGCCGCCAAGCTCGTGCGCAGGCACCCGCACGTGTTCGGCGACACCAAGGTCGACGGCGTCGAGATGGCCTACCGCCAGTGGGAACGCAGCAAGCGCGAGGAACGCGGGGCCGAAGCACGTGGCGTGCTTGCCGGCGTGCCGGTGGCCCTGCCAGCGCTGTTGCGCGCGTTCCGCATCGGCGAGAAAGCCGCGCGCGCCGGTTTCGATTGGCCCGATCGCCAGGGGCCGCGGGGCAAGGTGCGCGAAGAGCTGGCCGAGCTCGACGCTGCCATTGCGACGGGCGATGCCGAGGCCATCGCCTCGGAACTCGGCGACGTGCTGTTCAGCCTCTGCAACCTCGCCCGGCATCTCGAATGCAATCCCGAGGTCGCGCTGGCGGGGACCACCGACAAGTTCCAGCGCCGGTTCGGCGCGGTCGAGCGCGAGTTCGACTTCCAGCTGCAGGGGCGGAGCCTGGCCGAAATGGATGCCGCCTGGGATCGTGCCAAGCTTGCCGAACGCAGTGCGCCCCCGGATCGTCCGTAGACCGACGTGGCGTCGGAGGTCCGACACGGGTGGCCGACGCGGTGCAGTCGATGACGTGAGCAGGCGATGACCGACGATCCGAAACCTCGCAGTTAGCCTTTTCTCCACAGTCGGTTGTGTCGTTCGTGATGAAAATCTGGCGAACGATCTGCGCGCCGGCACGGGTCGTGCATCCAGGCGTCCGGTGGAAAGAAACGCCTGGGCGTGGGCCCAGTGGCAGGGATGGGCCTCGGTGTGGGGTGGTGCCTCGCCGAGGCCCCTTTTTTGTACGCATCGAGCCGCTGCCCCGGCAACTGTCGGCGGCCTCATCGCCCCAAACGCGCCAACTCCGCTTCCGCGGCGATGACTCCGAACGCCGTCCAGCCCGGATCGTGCGCGAGCGATTCCAGTTCTCGCTGCGCCCGCTCGCGATCCCCAGCCACGAGCGCGTGGTGCGCGAGCCCGAACGCGAGCGCCGCACCAGCACTGCCCGACGGCGGAACGATCTCCTCACGCCGCAGCTTGCCCGCGTAGAGCAGGCAGAGCTGGTGGTAGCCGCGATTCGCCACGACATCCATGTCGGCACGGATCGGCGCCACGACGGCCACCGCGCCCGCGACGTCCAAGCACCGCATGCGCACGCACCACAGCCAGTGCGTCACCGCCACGCGCGACTCGTCATTGGCGACAACGGCGAGGCAATCGAGCCATGCCCGCTCGGCCAGTTCGAAGTCGCCGCACAGGAACAAGGCGAGACCGAGGTGGTAGTGCACGTTGTAGTGCAACGAGCTGTGCGGCGGGCGCCCGGGCGTCGGCTGGCCATCGGGTTCGATTTCGTCGAGAACATGGCGGCAGCCGGCGGCCGCACGTTCGAGATCCGCCGCGGCCTTGCCGAACTCGCGCAGAGTGATCCAGCGATGGCCGCGGTGACGCAGCAGGAAGGGGTCGCCTTTGTGGTCGTCGAGTGCCCGCGTGAAGACATCGATCGCTTCGCGGAAGTGGCCGAGGTAGCCGAGCCGGCGCCCCACCCACACTGCGGCGTCACGATCCTTCGGGGCAGCCGCCAGATTGGCCTGGGCGGTGGCG
>JAYUCN010000981.1:0-2774 GCA_043740335.1 Planctomycetota bacterium | reverse complement strand
GACATCGCCGCCTGCCGGCGCCAATACCGCGAGCTGGCGGGCCTGGCCGCTCGCATCGGTGGCGTGGATCCCGTCCAGCGTTGCCCAGGCGCAGTCGCCGCCATGCGGCACGAGCTTCACGGCGGGCGCTGCCCCCGGCGTCGCGGTCACCACATGGAACGTCGGTGGCGACGCAGCGGCAACGCCCACCAACACGCAACCAGGCGTGGCAATCCACAGCTGGCCGTGTGAGTCGATCGCCAGATCGTCGATATCGGCGAGGCGACGATCGGCGCCGAGTGCCACCAGGGCGAAGTGCGCTTCGCCCGCCGCCGTCGGTGTGTCGAACCGCACCAGGCCACCGCCCTTGCTGCCGATCCACAAGCGGCCGAGGCCATCACAGCAGATCGCGGTGATCAGGGTGCTGCGCAGGCCGTTGCGCAGGTCGTAGTTCGTGAACCGCTGGCCGTCGAAACGGCTCAAGCCCTCCCAGGTGCCGATCCACAGGCAGCCGTCGTGGTCACTGGCGAAGCAGTTCACGCGCGTGTACGGCAGGCCGTCGTGGGTGCCGTAGTTGCGGACCGGCAGTTCCTGGGCGCGCGCAGCCGCCGTGGCGAGCAGCAGCAGGGTGACTTGGCGCAGGACGAACATGGCGGATGGCAAGGTGACGACGCGAGGTCGCATGCTACCTGGAGGTGTCCTTGGGCGAGCGGCCTCTGCACAGGGGTGCCGCGGCCGCGACCGCATCGCTGAGGTAGCACGGGTTCTCGCACCGAACGCAGCGCTCTCACGTCACAGCGGGAACGCGCCCTGGTTGACGCTGCGCCCTTCGAGGGCGAGCACCTCGGCCAACTGTTCGCGCAGCTGCGGCGGCACGTCGGCATACACGTCCGTGACGAGCGATTCGTCGGTGGGTGGTGAGTTCTTCTCGGCGGCGGCGATGGCGTCGTTGACGCGCTGCGCAATGCCGTCCTTGAACGCGGTTTCCTTCGCTTCGTCCCACAGCCCCTTCTTCGTCAGGTAGCGACGGAAGCGGTCGATGGGGTCCTTCTTCTCCCACACCTTCACTTCCGCCTCGTCGCGGTACTTCGTCGGGTCGTCGCTCGACGAATGGCCGAGCCGCCGGTACGTGACCGCCTCGACGAACGTCGGTCCCTCACCTGCGCGTGCGCGCGCGACCGCGACCTTCGTCGCCGAGTACACCGCGAGCACGTCGTTGCCGTCGACGCGCACGAACGGCATGCCGTACGCCTTGCCCTTCTGGGCCAGCGTCGCCGACGCACTCTGCTTGCTGATCGGCACCGAGATCGCCCACTGGTTGTTCTGGCAGAACAGCACGCACGGACTGCGATACACGGCGGCGAAGTTCATGCCGGCGTGGAAGTCGTTCGCACTCGTGGCACCGTCGCCGAGGTAGCCGAGTACGACGACGTCGTCGCCGCGGATGCGCGCCGCCATCGCCGCCCCGACCGCGTGCGAGATCTGCGTGCCGATCACGGACGACATGCCGTAGTAGTGGCCTTCCTTGAAGGTGTAGTGGCACGGCATCTGGCGGCCCTTGCAGCGATCGGCGCCGTTGCCGAGGAGTTGGTTGATCGCTTCGGTGAGCGAGAGTCCGCGCATCATCGCGGCCGCTCCTTCGCGCAGCGCCGGGAAGATCCAGTCGCGCGCTTCGAGCGCCGCGATCGAACCGACGGTCGCCGCTTCCTGGCCGAGGATCGGCCCGTAGAAGCCGATGCGACCCTGCCGCTGCAGCATGAGCATGCGGCGGTCGAACTCGCGCACCTGCACCATCTGCTCGTAGAGGAACAGCAGCGTGGCCTTGCCCAGGTTCGGGTCCTTGCCCTTCTGCACCGAGCCGTCGTCCTCGAGCACTTGCACGAGGTCTGACGAGGAAGGAACGGCGGCGGTCACGGGCACCGCGGCCCTCTTCACGGCCGGTGCCGGCTTCGCCTTGCGCGACTTCACCGGCTTGCTCTTCTTCGCCATCTTCGCCGGAGGCATCAGGTCAGCAGCAGGCGGTACGGCTGCTCGAGGTGTTCCTTGACGACGTTCATCCAGCGCGCGCCCGTGGCGCCGTCGACGAGGCGATGGTCGATCGACACCGACAGGTACATCTTCTTGCCGATGACGATCTGGCCGTCGCGCACGACCGGCGTGTCCTTGATCGCGTGCACGCCGAGGATCGCGACCTCGGGGAAGTTGATGACGGGAGTCGCGAACAGCCCGCCGATGTTGCCGGCGTTGGTGATCGTGAAGGTGCCGCCGGTCAGGTCCTCGACCGTGAACTTGCCGTCGCGCGTGCGCGCGGCGAGGTCCTGGATGTCCTTCGCGAGTTCGCTGATCGACTTGCGATCGACATCCTTGACGACCGGCACGATGAGGCCGTTGTCGGTGTCGGTGGCGATGCCGAAGTTGAAGTACTTCTTGATGACGAGTTCGTTGCTGACCTCGTCGAGCGAGGCGTTCATGGCCGGGAACGCGCGCATCGCGGCGACGATCGCCTTCATGATGAAGGGCAGGTAGGTGATGTTGATGCCCTGGTCGGCGAACGCCTTCTTCGCATCGGTCCGGATCTTGACGAGCTCGGTGACGTCGAGGTCGTCGACGTAGGTGAAGTGCGTCGCGGTGTACTTCGACCGCGTCATCGCCTCGGCGATCTTCCGGCGCAGGCCGCGGAACGGCACGCGCTCCTCGGTGCGGCCGGCCGGCGCCGGCGGGATGGCGATGGGCGCGAAGCGGGCGCCGCCGCTGGCCGGGGCGGGGCGGCCGGCGACCGCGGCGCCGCTGCTACC
>JAYUCN010000980.1:0-2775 GCA_043740335.1 Planctomycetota bacterium | reverse complement strand
GAGACGGCCGAGGTGCCAGCCTTCCTGCGCAAGAAGCTCGTGGCGATGCTCCAGGGTTGCGAGGCACCCCTCGCGCGAGCGGCTCGAGGCCCCACGGTCGTGCTCGTGGTCGGCGTCAACGGTTCGGGCAAGACGACCTCGATCGCGAAGCTCGCGCGGCACCTGCAGCAGCAGGGCCACTCGGTGCTGCTCGGTGCCGGCGACACGTTCCGCGCCGCCGCCGTCGAGCAGCTCACGCTGTGGGCCGCTCGCATGGGCGTCCCGATCGTCAAGCAGGCCACCGGTGCGGACCCGGCCGCGGTCGCGTTCGACGCCGTCGCCGCCGCGATCGCGCGCAAGGTCGACTACCTGATCCTCGACACGGCCGGTCGTCTGCACACGCAGAAGAACCTCATGACCGAACTCGAGAAGATCGTGCGCGTCGTCAAGAAGGGCCTGCCCGACGCCCCGCACGAGACGCTGCTCGTGCTCGATGCGACCACGGGCCAGAACGCGATCCGCCAGGCCGGCGAGTTCACGAAGTCGGCACCCGTGTCGGGCCTCATCCTCGCCAAGATGGACGGCACCGCCAAGGGCGGGGCTCTGTTCGGCATCCGCGACGTGCTGCCCGTGCCCGTCAAGTTCCTCGGCACCGGCGAGGGGCTGGACGATCTCGAGCCGTTCTCTGTCGAAGCGTACGTGGACGCGATCCTCGACTTCGACAAGCACCCTTCGGCATGAGCGGGCCGGTGCAGGCACCGCCGGACGCGACCCTGCCGCGGTGGCTGCCGTGGGCGTTCCTCGGGCTGCTCGTGCTGCCGTTCCATCCGTTCTGGGCCGACTTCGAACAGGTGCGGCGCGGGCTCTTGCTCGGGCTCACCGGCCTCTGCCTCGTGCTGTGCCGGCACCTGCCGCCCGTGCGCGGCGAACGGATGTGGCTCCTGTTCGTGGCTGTGCTCGTCATCAGCGCCGTCGTCAACCTGCTGGGCCAGTGGTTCCTGCGCACGGAACAGACGCCGGTGTCGTTCCAACCGTGGGACGCGGGCTATCGCGTCGCCCATTGGCTGGCACTGCTCGTCGTGCTGCGACTCGGGGCGGCGACACCGGTGGGCTTCTCGATGCCGCTGCCGATCATGCTCGTCGCCACCTCGCTGTTCGGCCTGATGCAGCGCCTGGGACTCGGCGAGATCGCGGGCTACGGCGTCGAACGCGAACCGGTGTCGGTGTTCGGCAACCTCAACGTCGCGTCCGAGTGGACGGCCGTCGCAGCGATCGCCACAGCCGTGCTCGGCCAGTTCGGCGGCAGCGGCGTTCGACGCTGGCTGTCGCCGAGTGCACTCGTGCTGGCAAGCTCCTACCTCGTCGTCGACCAGTCGCGGTCGGGGCTGGTCGCACTGCCGATCGGCCTGCTCGTCTTGTGGGCGCTGCGCCGTCGTGATCGCGGCTGGCGGCCGCTCGCGTGGGCACTCGGCGGTGCGGCACTCGGCTGCCTGCTCGGTCTTGTCGTGCCGCGACCCGAACCACCCGACCTCGCGGCCGCCAACGCCGAACAGAAGCGCTCCACCGCCACGCTCGACGTGCGCATGGAGATTGCGAGGAGCAGCTCGCGACTGATCGCGGAGAACTCCGTGTTCGGCCACGGTCCGGGGCAGTTCGCCATCCAGTACGCGCGCGTGCGCAGCCAGGCGGAGATCGAGGCCTCGAGCCACGGCCGCCAGTTCGCGACCGAGGTGCGCACGGCGCACGACGACTGGCTCGAACTGCTCGTCGACGGCGGCGTGCCCGCACTGCTGCTGTTCGCGGCCGCGATGTTCGCGCTGCAGCGGGGCGTGCGCGACAAGGCGCGACTGCTGCCGTTGTTCGTGCTGCTGCTGCTCATGTTCGTGAGAGCACCGCTCGGCAACGCGCCGGCGGTCGCGGTGGCCTTCCTGCTCGCGGGGAGCCAGGTCCCGACCACGTCGCGGGCCGTCGGCTGGCGACGCCTGGTCGCCGTCGTGCTCGGCCTGCTGCTGTGCGGCCTCGGCCTGCTGCCCGTGGTCGCCAATTGCCTGTTCGCGCAATACCAGGGTGCGCGATCCCGCGGCGAGTTCCCACCCGTCGAAGCCGTCGCGGCCGCCGCACAGTGGATGCCGTTCGAGCCGCGCTGGCTGCAGGTACTGGCGCAAGAGCAGATGTTCGCCCGCCAACTCACTGAGGCGCGCAAGACCGCCGCGATCGCCGTCGGCCTGCGGCCCTTCGATCCGCAGCTCTACGCGCTGCTGGCCGAGGTGCTCGTCAAGGGCGAGGCCTTCGACAAAGCCGAGCAGCTCGTCAAGCACGCGCTCGCGATCGACCCGCAGCATCCCGAGCTGCGCATGTGGCTCAGTTGGCTCATGATGGACCGCCAGGAACCCGAACTCGCCATCGCGGCCGTCGTGATCGAACCGCATGCGATGCTGCGAACGCAGCTCGGCCAGCACTTCCGGGCGCTGGCCGCAGCGGCCGAGAAGCGCGGCAGCAAGGCGATGGCCGCGCGCTTCGCCGTCGAGCAGCACTTCTTCGCCGCGCTCGAGACCCTCGGCGAACAGAGCACGAAGGCGCTCCCTGCCACCTTCGAGCACGTGAAGGCCATGCTGGAGGCGATGCACGACGCCGACCTGCAGCGCACGGATGCGCGCGCCAACGTCGTCAGTGCGTTGTACGCGATCGACCTCGGCAAGCCGGACAAGGCGATCGACCTCGGCGAGACCGCGAAGGCGCTCGGTGTGCCGCTGGCCGGCTGGCAGCGCGAGGCCCTCGGCACGAAGCTCGAGCCGC
>JAYUCN010000979.1:0-6774 GCA_043740335.1 Planctomycetota bacterium | reverse complement strand
ACCGTTTCTCCGCTACCATGTCTGCGGCTACGCTCTCATGGTCTGCATGCAAGCGGCCGTGAACCTGCTCGTGGTCAGCGGGTGGGCTCCGGCCAAGGGCATCGATCTCCCGTTCGTCAGCACGGGCGGCACGAGCCTCTTGTTCTGTCTCGCCGCCGTCGGCCTGATCGGCAACGCCGCCAGGACCGAACGCGCCGGGACGTTCTCGACGGTCAGCGAATCAGCGGTTTCCTGAAGTCAGTTCCGACAGCTCCGATCTCTAGAAAAAACCTGGGAGGGTGTGATGGGCCAGCTCGAAAAGTACGGCCTCTACGTTCTGTGTCTCGTGATCTTCTTGATCCTCGGTGTCACCATCTGGGGCGGTGGTGATCTGCCGCCACCCGGCAAGCGCGTGACGCAGGCGCCCATCAGCGCGGTGAACCCGGGCACCGCCGCGTTGCCGCGGAACAACGATCCACTGGGTGCACCCAATGGCCTGGAGGCGTTGCTGCGGCCCGCGGATCGCAGCGCGAACGAGCCGAAGAATGGCGAGCCGAAGAAGGGTGAGCAAAAGGCCGTCGACGCCAAGGCCGACAAGGGTGCTACCGGCAAGAACGGTGGCGAAGTTCGCGAGGCGGTGGCGACTCCTGCGGGTGGTCCCGAGAAACCAGGTGCTGCGCCACCAACGCGGCCGACCTACAAGGTGCGGCCCGGTGACACCTTCGATGGCATCGCCAAGGAGCGTCTCGGCGGCGCCGCTGCGAGCAAGGTGATCGCTCGCCTGAACCCGCGCGTCGAGCCCGGCAAGCTCAAGCCCGGCCAGGAACTGCTGCTGCCTACTGCCGCCGAACTGGCCGCCGCGAACGGGGTCCGCGCGGGGGCGAATGCGCCCGCGGTCGCGACGCCGACGAAGCCGAAGGAAGAGAAGGCCTTGTCGGCGACGGGCACCTACACGGTCGGCAAGGGCGACACCTTCGAACGCATCGCCAGCGTCGAGCTCGGTTCCAAGAAGCGCGTCACCGAGCTGCTCGAACTCAACCCGACGGTAGACCCGACCAAGTTGAAAGCGGGCCAGAAGATCAAGCTGCCCAAGAAGTGAACGCAGCATGGTGCAACGCGTGTGTCTGGTCAGCGGCGGCACCGGCGGGCATCTCCTGCCGGCCCTCGCACTCGCCCGCGCGATGCGCGCGCGCGGGCACGAACCCGTGCTCGTCACCGAAGGCCGTGAGGTGGAGCGGGAGATCCTGCGACGCGAACTGCCGGACGTGACCGAAGTCGATCTGCCGCCCGCGTCGCGATCGCCCCTCGCCTTGCCATGGTGGCTCGCCTGTGCCCTGGTGACCGCGCGCCGGCTCCTGCGCGAGCACGCCGTCGACTGCGTGGTCAGCACGGGCGGGCGGCCATCCCTGCCGGTCGGCCTTGCGGCAAGGAGCCTCGGCGTGCCCTTGTTCCTGCTCGAGCAGAATGCCGTGACCGGACGCGCCAATCGCTGGCTCCTGCCGTTCGCCCGCCGGATCTACCACGGTCTGCCCGTCGCCGGCGCCGCGGGGCCACGCGCACTGGTCACGGGCACGCCACTGCGCCCCGAGTTCGAGTGCATCGATCGGCAGAAGGCGCGCGAAGCGCTCGGGCTGCACGGCAACGTTCCGGTCGTGCTGGTCACGGGTGGCAGCCAGGGGGCGCGGGCGCTGAACGAGATCGTGCCTCAGGCGCTCTTGCACATCGCCATGGACGTGCAGGTGTTGCACCTCTCGGGCCTTGGTCGCGATGACGCCGTACGCCGCGTCTATGCGGTGGGTGACGGGCGGGTCGTGGCGCAGGTCCGTCCCGTGGCTCTCGACATGGACCGCATGTTCGGCGCCGCGGATCTCGTCATCTGCCGCGGTGGTGGCACGACGGTGGCGGAACTCGCGGCGGCCGGGCGTCCGGCCATCATCGTGCCCTATCCGCACCATCGTGATCGCCAGCAGCTCCGCAACGCCGAAGTCCTGGCCAGGGTCGGCGCGGCGATCGTCGTCGAGGAATCGGCATTGACGGCCGCCGGTCTCGCCGAACGGATCGGTGGCCTGCTCGCCGACCGCGCGCGGCTCGTTGCCATGGGGCGGGCGGCGCGCCACCTGTGTGCGGTCGATCCCGCCGGGGCGATCCTGCGCGACATGGGCTTGGTCGCGGACCAGGGTGCGCTGCATGGGGCCGCGACGTCCGTCGCCGGGGGAACGGCGTGATCGACGACCCGACGACCGCGGCGATCCACCCGCGAGTGGCCGCCACTGCCGGCATCCCCGGCACGAGCTTCGCGAGCCGTCGTTTTCACTTCGTCGGCGTCGGCGGTGCTGGCATGAGCGGGCTCTGCCGTCTGCTCGCGGGCAGCGGCGGCATCGTCACGGGCAGTGATGCCAGTGGCGGTGCGATCGTCGACGGACTCATCGACGAGCGCAACGACGTCTGGATCGGCTGCCAGCCCGAGCGCATCGCGGGCGAAGACGGCTACGTGATCCGCAGCGCCGCGGTGCCGATCGGGGACGTCGAGGTGCAGGAATGCGTGCGGCGCGGCTTCACCTCGCTGCTCTACGCCGAAGCCGTGGGGCGGCTCAGCGAAGGCCGGCGCACCCTGGCCATCGGTGGCACGCACGGCAAGACGACCACGACGGGCCTCACGGTGGCGGCCTTGCGCGGTGCCGGGTTCGATCCCTCGCACCTGATCGGCGGGGAAGTGCCCGAGCTCGGCGGCAACGGTCACGGTGGCAAGAGCCCCGAGTTCGTCGTCGAAGCCTGCGAGTTCAATCGCAGCTTCCACAATCTGCGCCCTTTCGGTGCCGCCATCTTGAACGTCGACCACGACCACTTCGACTGCTACCCGTCGAACGACGAGCTCGTCGAGGCGTTTGCCGGCTACCTGGCGCGCGTGCGACCGGGTGGTACGGCACTGGTCGAGGAGTGCGTGCCGAAGGCCGTACTGAACAGCCTGCGCCACGACGTTCGCATCCTGACCGTCGGTGCGGGCCTCTGGGCCGACATCCGCGCCGTCGACGTGCGCGACGACCTCGGCCGCTTCTCGTTCGTGCCCGTGCTGCTCGGCCAACGGCTCGCGCGTGTGCAGTTGTCGTTGTCCGGGCGCCACAACATGCAGAACGCGCTGTTCGCGCTCGGTCTCGCGCACGTGGCCGGCGCCGACGCTGCCGGGGCGTGCCGAGGCATCGCCGCCTTCGCCGGAGTGCGGCGTCGATTCGAGCTGCACACGGGCAAGCACGGCGGGCTGCTCGTCAACGACTACGCGCACCACCCCGCCGAGCTGCGCGCCGTGCTGCAGACGGCGAGGAAGCGCTTCCCCGGACGGCGCCTGTTGGCCGTGTTCCAGCCGCATCAGCACCAGCGCACGCTGTGTTTGCTGACGCAGTTCGCCGAAGTGCTGGCGACCGCCGATGCGGCCGTGATCGCCGACATCTACGGGGCGCGCGAGACCGCCGAGATGCAGGCCGCCGTGTCGGCTGCCGATCTCGTTGCTGCGGTGCGCGGTTGCGGTGGCGATTGCACGGAGGGCGGCCCCGTCGCGGAACTGCCTGAGGTCGTGCGGCGCGTCCAGCGAGCCCGTGACGTCGTGCTCGTGCTCGGTGCTGGCGACATCGATCGCGCGGTGGGAGGCATCCTTGCCCGCCTCTGACCTTCGTCTCGCCTTGCGCTCGATGCGCGGTGCTCTGCGGGAACGTGTCGCGCTGGCGCCGCTCATGCATCTTCGCATCGGTGGCCCGGCCGACTGGTTCCTGGAGCCGTACGCCGAGGAGGACGCAGCCCTCGTCGTGCGCGCCTGCCGCGAACTCGACGTGCCGCTGCGCGTGCTCGGGGGCGGCAGCAACGTCGTCGTCGCCGACGAGGGCGTGCGTTGTGCCGTGCTGTACCTCGGCAACTGCAACCGCATCGTGCGCGACGGTTCGCGCATCACGGCCGGTGCCGGCGTGACCTTGCCGAGCTTGCTGCGGGCGACCAAGGAAGTGGGGCTCGCGGGACTCGAAACCCTGACCGGCATCCCGGCCCAGGTCGGTGGTGCGATCGCGATGAACGCCGGTACGCGCGACGGCGAGGCGTTCGCACACCTGGTGTCGCTCACGGTGGTCGAGCCCGACGGTTCGATCGCGGTGCGCCGGCAGGAAGAGCTGCGGCCGGCCTACCGCGACGGTGGGTTGCGCGACGCCATCGTGCTGCAAGCCACGTTCGAGCTGCAGCCGGACGACCCCAAGGCCATCTTCGAGCGCTTCTCGGCTTCGCTGAAGAAGCGCAACGCCTCGCAGCCGGTGACGCAGCGCAGCGTGGGCTGCGTGTTCCGGAATCCGCCGGGTGATGCCGCTGGCCGCCTCATCGAAGTGTGCGGCTGCAAGATGCTGCGGGTCGGTGCCGTCGAGGTCAGCGGCATGCACGCCAACTATTTCGTGAACGGCGGTGGTGGTACCGCCGCCGACTTCGTCGCCTTGATGACGGAAGTGAAGCGGCGCGTGAAAGAGCGGTTTGGCATCGAACTCGAGCCCGAGGTGAAGTTCTGGGGGTTTTGATCTGCCGGCGCTGTCTTGCGCACCGTCCCGGGGCGGGTCGCACATCACGATCGCGGCGCACCATCGCTTGCACCCGAGCTTGTCCGGTGCTCTGCTCACGTTCACACGCCGGGCAGAAGTCCGGCGCCACGACGACAGGTGAACGATGACAGAAGAATCCGCAGTCACGATCGAGTTCAAGGGCCGTCACGACCACATCACGGAGCGCATGCAGGCGCATGCGCAGAAGAAGCTTGCCCGCCTGTCGCGCTACCAGGACCGGCTCGTGCGCATCGAGGTGGTCGTCGACCATGCCCACGACAACCCCCAGATCGAGTTCATCGCCCACCAGCGACGCGGAGCGCCGCTCGTTGCCAAGGACCGCGGGACTTCCTTCGCGGCGACCATCGACCTGCTCGTCGACAAGTTGGAGGCGCAGCTGCGCAAGCTGAAGGAGAAGCGCAAGGATCACAAGGTACCTGACGGCAAGGCGGTCCGCGGTGGCCGCAGAGGCCGAACCCGCGCCAGCAAGACCGCTGGTGGCGACGAAGACACGTACGAGGAAGTCGTGCGGAAGGCCCTGCGGGGCTGAGAGCCAGCGAACCGATCCTCAGGTCGTTGCTTGTCGGGGTTGCTTTCCCGACACTGCCCGCATGATCGGACAGCTCGTCGACTCCGCCGCGATCCTTGGTGAAATCGCGGCCAAGAACAAGGACGGCGCGCTCAAGGAACTGCTCGCCGCGGCCCAGACCTCCGGGTCCTTCGGCCAAAAGACCGCCAAGTCCCTGGCCAAGCGGCTGAACGAACGCGAGGCGATCGGCAGCACCGGGCTCGGCAATGGGGTTGCGGTGCCCCACGTCAAGGGGGACGACGTCAAGGGCGTGACGCTGGTGCTGGCGCGCACGAAGAAGGGGCTCGAGTGGCAGGCGATCGACGGCCGGCCCGTGCACATCCTCTTCCTGCTCGTGTCACCCGCCAGCGAACCCGAGACCCATCTCCAGTGCCTGCGCTGGATCGCCGGGCTGGCGCGCAGCTCGGACTTCCGCCGGTTCCTGCTCGACGCGACGGATGTGACGGCGATGCGCGAACTGTTGCGTGAGATGGCCCAGAAGGAGTGATCGTGAGCGAGTGGGAACCCCGCGCGCTGCGAGTCACGCTGGCCAACCGGCACGGGCTGCATGCACGGCCAGCACACTTGTTCGTCCAGACCGCGAACGCCTATGCCAGCAAGCTCCTGGTCGGCCGGACCGACAACGAGGAGCGGGTCGATGGCAAGTCCATCATGGGCATGATGATGCTCGCCGCGGAGCGCGGGGTCGAACTGGAGTTGGTCGCCACCGGTCCCGACGCCGCGAGTCTGCTGCGGGCGTTGGGCGAACTCGTCGCGGCCAACTTCGGCGAGGACTGAGGGTTGTGCCCGGACTTCGTGGTGGGTAGAGGGGTGCTCTGCGACCAGCCCGAGCGCCGTCTCTGGCCGTCACCGGGCGCGTCCTGGACGCGCCCTTTGCGTCATTGCGAGCGCTGCCTCAATTCGGGCCCCGGCCGCGACCGATAGGGAGTGGGAAGCGGGCACCCCCCGAAGGAGCTCCACTCGTCATGCTGAAACAGCGCAAGAGCATCGTCGGTCTCGACATCGGCAGCAGTTGCATCAAGGCTGTCGAACTCACTCGTGAGAAGTACGACCACGTGATCACGGGCTATGCCCAGGTCGACGTGCAGAGCGAGGCCGTCCGCCAGGATGCGATCGCCGAACTGATGCGGGTAGCCAAGTTCCGCAGCAAGCGGGTGGCCACGGCGGTGAGCGGCAAGAACGTGATCTTCCGCTACATCGGCATGCCCGAGATGCCCCAGGACAAGCTCGTGGCGGCGGTGCGACTCGAGGCCGAGAAGTACATCCCGTTCGACGTCAACGACGTCGAGATCGACGCCCAGAAGCTCGCGGTCGCTCCCGACCAGAGCGGCAAGCAGGAGATGAAGGTCCTGCTGGTGGCGGCGAAGAAGAGCATCGTCGCCGATCACAGCCGGATGCTGAGCGAACTCGGCTTGCAGCCCGTGTCGGTGGGCGTCGACGGTTTCGCGCTCGGCAACGCCTGGGAGCTGGGCGACCTCGTCAACCCCGGCATCCAGGATCCGGGCCGCACCGTGGCGCTGATCGACATCGGCTCCAGCAAGGCGAGCATCAACATCCTGCGCGACAACGTCAGCTACTTCGCGCGCGAGGTGCCCATGGGCGGCCAGGATCTCACCAACGCCATCGCGCGGCGGCTCGGCG
>JAYUCN010000978.1:0-2776 GCA_043740335.1 Planctomycetota bacterium | reverse complement strand
GCCGGCGGCGGGCGGGTCAGATCACGAACGGCTCCTTGCCGCACTCGGACGAGTAGTACTTGATGCGCATCGGGCTGACCTTGCCGGTGACGGGATCGAACACGTTCACCTCGTCGAGGTCGCGACCGTAGACGTGCAGCGAGATCGCGGGCTCGTTGCCGGTGTTGCCGATGCGATGGATCTCTTCGAAGGGCGGCAGCAGGTAGGCGACGGCACCCCTGCCTACATCGGTGCCGCGCGACTGCTCGAGCTGTGCCTGGTCCGGGCGCTTGCCGTCGTCGAGGCGGTCGTAGCAGATTTCTTCGAGGGAGTTCTGCAGCATCCCCATGACGCCCCAGCACGAATGATCGTGGATCGGCGTGGCCTGCCCCGGCATCCAGATCAGGGCCAGCACCACGAACCGATTGCGTGGATCCCGGTGCAGCAGGTGTCGCGTATAACAGTCGGGATTGCCCACGCGGAAGCGCTCTTCGAGCCACCGGTCGTCGGCCACCAGTTGCTTCGTCGCCAGCGACACTTCGCGGATGATGACGCGGTTGGCCGGACGACGGTTCAGGACCTCGTCGATGGTCCGCACATAGTCGGCGAGACCGAAGGCCGGGGTCGAAGCTGTGGACATCGCGGTCATGAGCGGGAAGATGGTGAACTCTGCGCCAGTCTCTGGGTGTCCGACGCATTGTGACCCCGCCGAGGCCGGCTGGCTACCCGCTTAACGACGATGACCAAGATCCGCACGTTGCTGCCCGGTCTGCTGCTGTTGACGGCCTGCGGCACCCATTCGGCCATCGAGCAGAGCCGCAACTTCGCCCGTCTGGGCGACTATCGGAACGCGTTCCAGGTCCTCGATGCCGTTCGCACGGAGGAACAGAAGGACGGCGGCTCGGTCGCCTCCGACCTCGAGAGTGCCCATCACCAGGCCTGGTTGGCGTTCCTTCTGGCCAGCGCTCGCGACCACATCTTCGAGGAAAAGGAGGAGCTGGCGTTGCTCGACCTGGCGACTCTGGAAGAGCAGGCCCCCGACTACCGGGGCGCCAAGGCCCTGCGCGAGCGGGCGCTCTACAAGAAGGCCGTCCGGGCCGCGCAGCGGGGTGACGAGTTCCTGCTCCGGAAGGACCTGATGAACGCGCTCACGTGCTACATCGAGAGCGAGAAGAGCTTGCCCGGGATCAAGGCCGCGGCCGATGGCGCGGAAAACGTTCGCAAGGCGCTGGAGCGCTTGTCGGCGCGCGCGCAGGACCAATTCCTCGAGGCCGTGCGCAAGATGCCCGAGTTCCGCTTCGTCGAGGTGCGTTGGCATGCGAACAATGCGGTGACCAACAATCCGCTGCGCGAGGACGCCTCGGCCCTGCGCAGTCGCGCCCAACGGGAGATCGCGCTCCGGGCCTTCGCCCGCGGGCGCGAGTGCGAGAAGAAGGACCAGTTCGGCGCTGCCCTGGTCGAGTTCAAGTCGGCGCAGAAACTCGACAAGAGCCTGCCGGGGGTCGACGAGGCGATCGTGCAGATGGAGCGGGAAGTGGAGGCGAGCCGGCTGCTCGAAAAGGCCCAGATGGACATGCGCACGCACAGCTTCGACCTCGCGCGCGAGCAGTTGAGCAAGGCCTTCGAGCTGTCGGTGATGGCCCGCGGCCGCATCAGCGAGCTCATGATCGAGACGCGGCGCCTGGAGGGCGAGTCCCGTTACCAGGTGGGT
This sequence comes from Planctomycetota bacterium, assembly GCA_043740335.1. Taxonomy (GTDB): domain Bacteria; phylum Planctomycetota; class UBA1135; order UBA1135; family UBA2386; genus DASVAL01. The sequence goes on along the minus strand of JAYUCN010000978.1, from coordinate 1,086 downwards.
CGCGACCTCGAAGTGCTGGGCAAGAAGGCCGAGGCCTTGGCCGCCTATGAGGCCCTGAGCAAGGAATGGCCCGAAGGCCTCAGCGACGAGAAGGCCCGCATCGACGGCTTGCGCATCGATGTCGACAACGCGCAGAAAGAATGGACCGACGCCGAAGCGGCCGAAACTGCGGGCGATCTGGCGAAGGCCGTGGAGCACTACCAGAACGCGGAGCGCTTCTACGCGGGCTGGAAGGACGGCAAGGCGCGCATCGAACGTCTGTTGCTGGCGATCGTGAAGGCGGCGGGCGGCGCCTCCGGTGGCGGCTGACCGTCTGACCTGGACTGCGTGACCTGGACTGCGTGACCAGGACCGGGGCCGCGCTTCCTATACTCGGCGTGTGCGAGCGATCTCCCTGGCCAGCCGGTTCCTGGTCACCCTCGTGGTGTCCGCCGTGCTGCCGCTCCTGCTCTACGGTTGGTTCTCGCAGCGCAGCATGCGCGCCCAGATCGACGAGCAGGTCGTGCGGGTCTTCCTGCCCCAGCTCGCGGCGGATCACGCGCAGAAGATCGAGGCGCACCTGCATCGCACCGACCAGGCTTGTGCGATCGTGCGCGAGATCGCGCGCCGGGCCCTGCAGACCAGGAGCTCGGCCGAGATGGATGCCTTCGAAGAGCAGGTCGAACTGGTGCCCGACCTGCTCGACAACTACCTCGATCTGTTGTTGCTCGCCGATGCCGATGGTCGGGTCGTGTACTGGCAGGATGGCCAGTACCTCGATCCGAGCGCGCACGGCCGTCGCGCTGCGCTGATTCCGGGCAGCGTCGTCGACACGCCATGGTTCCAGAAGGCGCAGGCTGAACGCGGTGCGCAGTTCCTGCCGTGGGGGCGATCAGCCTACCTGCATGGTGGCCTCGACCATCGGTCCATGGACCCCGGCAACCACCACCTCGGGCTCGTGCTCGACGTGCCGCGGCCGGAGGGACCGCCGGGGGTGCTGTTCGCCTTGATGCGTTGGTCGCAGGTGCAGCTCGTGATCGACCAGGCGCGCGAGGTGCTCGTGAAGCGCGCGGGCCTGCCGTCGGCGGCCGTGTTCCTCCTGGGCCA
>JAYUCN010000977.1:0-2776 GCA_043740335.1 Planctomycetota bacterium | reverse complement strand
CGCCTACGACCGGGCGCAGGAGCGGTGGCAGACCTATCACTCCGGAGTAGGAACGGACCTTGACGTGCAAGGCCAGCACGACGCGATCGGCCTCCATCATGCGGCTGCATGCACGCTCCAGTTCCTCGTGCGTGCTGCCGCCGGAGATTCGCACGTGATCAGCCGGATCAGCGAGATCCTGCATCGCTGCCACAAACGTGTTCCCCTGGCCCTCGTCCTTGTCGACGACCGTGACGACCACGGTTCTCATGTGAGCGGGTTGCAGTGGGAACCTTCTGCCGCGAGCACGCACGAGCGTGAGGCCGCGGGCAGCGATGTCGTCGGCCAGGCGTTCCGCCGCAGGCGTGCGCAGCTGCGCCTTGAAGTCGGCCACGACACCACCGCGGCCAGCGAGCAGCCCGACCTTCGCCTTCATGCGCAGGATGCGCAGCACGGCGTCGTCGAGCCGTTCCTGCGGCACGCGGCCAGCCTGCACCGCCTCCACCACTGCGGCGCGCGCAGCAAGGGGATCGGGCGGCATCAGCAGCACGTCGGCGCCCGCGAGCAGCGCGCGCACCGCGACCTCGCCCGGTGCGAACGCGTTCTTGACGCCGCCCATGTCGAGCGCGTCGGTGACGATGAGCCCGGTGAAGCCGAGTTCGCCGCGCAGCACGTCGGTGAGGATGTGGTGGCTCAGCGTCGCCGGCACCGTGGGGTCTTCGCCGAGCCCGGGCACCGCGAGGTGTCCCGTCATCACCGATTCGAGTCCTTCCTTCGCCGCTGCCGCGAACGGCAGCAGCTCGACGTTGTGCAGCCGCGCGCTGTCGCCGGGCACGGTCGGCAACGCGAGGTGCGAATCGGAGTCGACATCGCCGTGACCGGGGAAGTGCTTGCCGCACGAGATCAGGCCCTCGCTGCGCACGCCGCGTGCGAACGCGCAGCCGAGCTTGCTGACGAGGGTCGGGTCCTCGCCGAAGCTGCGCACGTTGATGATCGGGTTGTCGGGGTTGCTGTTGACATCTAGCACGGGCGCGAACACCCAGTGAAAACCGAGCGCCTTCGCTTCGTGCGCGGTGATGCGGCCCATCGCCTCGGCGAGCGCGGCGCTGCCGGTGGCGCCGACTAGCATCTGGTTGCCGAGTTCGCAAGCACCCGAGAGGCGGAACCACACGCCGCCTTCGAAGTCGCCCGCGAGCAGCAGCGGGATCTTCGCCGCGGCCTGCAGCTTCGGGATCAACGCCGCCGCGTCGTCGACGGTGCCGAGGCTCAGGATGACGCCGCCGAGACCGACGTCGCGCACCCAACCGAGCAGCTTCTCGTGGTTCTGTGCATCACCCTTGCCCTCGGGCCGCGACAGACTCCAGCTCGTGAACAACTGGCCCGCCTTCTGCTCGAGGCTCAGCGTGGCGAGCAGAGCCTCGGCGACATCCTGGGCCACCAGCGGCGAAGCAAGGCAGAGGGCGAGGACGAAGCAACCGGCTGGACTCGGGTTCACGCGCCGAAGCCTACCCGCCCGAGCCCGCTCGATTCCCCATGCCGCTCCACGAAGTGAAGAGGTAACGTCCATCCCATGGCGCAGCACGACACCGGTTCGTCCCCCGCTCCGGCAGTCCCCGAACCAGTGGATCGCCGCGGTCTGTCGCTGACGGGCGCCGCCATGGCCACCGGCCTGCTGGCCGGCTACGGCATGTTCGCCTACATCGCGGCGCGCTTCCTCTATCCCGCGCACGCCACGGCCAAGGGCTGGCTGTTCGTGACCCGCGCCAAGGATGTCGGCGTCGGCACGAGCATCCGCTACCGCACGCCGAGCGGCGCCCAGGTGAACATCACGCGGCACGCGGCGGCGGGCACGGCTGACGACTTCATCGCACTGTCGAGCACCTGCCCGCACCTCGGTTGCCAGGTGCAATGGCAGGCCGACCAGCACCGCTACTTCTGCCCGTGTCACAACGGCACCTTCGATCCGGCGGGCAAGGGTATCGCTGGACCGCCCGGTGACGCCGGCCAGAGCCTGCCGCGATATGCACTGAAGATCGAGCAGGACCTGCTCTACATCGAGGTGCCGATGCAGACCCTCGCGGCCGCCGAAACCGGGGGCGAGATCCTGCCGCCGCACGACGGACCCGAAGGCCCTGGGCACGACCCGTGCCTGCAACCGCGACTCCGCGGCCGTTCCGAACCCCGTTCCGTCTGACGCCGCGAAGAATCTGCCATGACCGCGATCGGCAACTGGCTGAAAGAACGCATCCCCGTGCGCGGCGACCAGCTCCGCGAGATGACGAACGAACCGGTGCCGAACCACATGAAGCACTGGTGGTTCTGCCTCGGCGGCACACCGATGTACCTGTTCGTCGTGCAGATCGCGACGGGCATCATGCTCGCCTTCTACTACGAGGCGACGCCGAACCGCGCCTTCGCATCGGTGCGCTACATCACCGACGAAGCGGCCTTCGGCTGGTACATCCGCTCGGTGCACAAGTGGGGTGCGACGCTCATGGTCGCGGCCGTGATCCTGCACCAGATGCGCATCTACTTCACGGGCGCCTACAGGAAGCCGCGCGAGCTGAACTGGATGATCGGCATGTGCCTGCTGATCTGCACGCTCGTCGTCGGCTTCACCGGCTACAGCCTCGTCTACGAGCAGCTGAGCTACTGGGGTGCCACCGTCGGCGCGAACATCACCGACCTCGTGCCCGGCGTCGGCGGGTTCATGAAACAGATGATGCTCGCCGGCGACGGCTACAACGAACGCACGCTGTCGCGCTTCTACGTGCTGCACGCGGCCGTGCTGCCCGCC
>JAYUCN010000976.1:0-6777 GCA_043740335.1 Planctomycetota bacterium | reverse complement strand
CGACATCGCGCAGCGCCCCCTGGGCATTGCCGAGTTGGGAGTTGGCGTCGTAGCGCAGCCGCCACAGTTGCTCGCGCAAGACCGGGTCGTTGCGCACGCGGTCGTTGCGTTCGGCCCAGTCGAGGATCCCGATCGCGCGCGCGAACTGCGCGGCGGCGATGTGGCCCTTGGCTTCGGCGATCGCCTTGGCCGGGCCGGCGAGGTTGAGGTACGCGTAGCCGGTGACCGCGGCGAGGGCGGTGATCGCGGCGACGACGAGGATGTAGAGACCCTTCTTGAGCATGCGGGAGAGGGCCGCAGGTTATAGCTGGCCGCCGCCTGCAATCGCAGCCGTTGCTGGCATCAGCGGATCCCGAACTTGCGCAGCTTGTGGAAGAGTGTGCTGCGGTTGATGCCGAGCACCTGGGCGGCTCGCTCCCGATTGCCACCGCAGTGGGCCAAGGCGTGCTCGATGATGCGCCGCTCCGGGCCCGCCATCGCCTCCTTGAGCGGCAGGACCGGGCCGGCCGGCAGGGCGTCTCCGCCCGGGGACGCCGCGGTTGGGTTCTGCATCGCGGCGGGCAGGTCGATGCTGTCGATGGTCGGGCCCTGGCAGAGCACCACGGCGCGTTCGACTACGTTCTCGAGTTGGCGCACGTTGCCGGGCCAGGCGGCTGCCACGAGCGTGCCGAGCGCCCGTTCCGTGAAGTGCAGCGACGGGCGGCCGTGTTCGTCGGCGAACCGTCGCAGGAAGTGTTCGGCGAGCGTCTGGATGTCGGTGTGGCGCTGGCGCAGCGGCGGCATCTCGATCGTGACGACGTTGATGCGGTAGTAGAGGTCCTCGCGGAACTCGCGGTCGGCGACCGCCTGTTCGAGGTCCTTGTTGGTCGCGATCACGATGCGCACGTCGACGGGGATCGTGTGGGTGTCGCCGACGCGCTCGATGACGCGGTCCTGCACGACGCGCAGCAGCTTGACCTGGAACGCCGCCGAACTGGTGCCGATCTCGTCGAGGAAGATGGTGCCGCCGGCCGCGGCCTCGAACTTGCCGACCTTGTCGCGCACGGCGCCAGTGAACGAACCCCGTTGGTGGCCGAACAACTCGGACTCGAGCAGGCTCTCGGGCAGAGCCCCGCAGTTGACTTCGACGAAGGGGGCGTTGCGGCGGCCGCTCAGCGCGTGCAGCGCGCGCGCGAGCAGGGTCTTGCCGGTGCCCGATTCGCCGGTGATGAGCACGGTCGTGCGCGTGTCGGCGACGGCCTTCACGGTCTTGAAGATGGCCTGCATGCGCGGGTCGGTGCCGACGACGTTGTCGAGGCGCAGGCGGTCGTCGAGGGCCGAGCGCAGCGCGTGGTTCTCCTGCTGGAGCGCGGTCTTCTCGAGTGCGCGGTCGACGGCGACGAGCACCTGGTCGGGCGCGTACGGCTTGCCGAGGAAGTCGGCGGCGCCGTTCTGCATGGCCTGCACGGCGTCCTGGACCGAACCGAAGGCGGACAGCAGCACGACGGCAGTCTCGGGATGCAGGTTGCGCACTTGCTGCAGCAGGCGCAGACCGCCACCACCGGGCAAGGCCAGGTCGCACAGGACGAGGTCGATGTCGCCGTCGACCACGGGTTGCAGCGCTTGCGCCACGTCGGCGGCAGCATCGAACTGAAAGCCCCGCTTCGTGAGCAGCAGGCGCAGGTCGGCCTGGGTGCGTGGGTCGGGATCGGCGAGCAGGATCTTCGGCATGGGCGCCCTGTCCGGCGCCAGCGACTCCGTCGCGCGCCGAGGACGCTGTCGTCATCGGCAGACGGTGGGTGGGGTCTTCAGGGCCCCGGGCGAACGGTGGCGACGGCAGGTGTCGCGTTCCGCGGCAGTGCGGCCATGCCTGGAGGGGAAGGTCGTCGACAAGTCGAGCCGACCGGCTAGGCTGCCGCGGCCCGGCGATGAACCCCTTCTGGCCCTCGTCTCCTGCATCGCCAGCCGCGGCGGAACCTGTCGAGCAGCTCGGCTCGGTGCTGGCCGAAGTGCGACGCATCGAAGTGCAAAGCAGCCGGCTCGTCACCGACGTGCTGGCGGGCGGCTACCGCTCGACCTTTCGAGGTGCTGGGGTCGAGTTCGCCGACGTGCGCGAGTACGTCGAAGGCGACGACCCGCGCACGGTGGATTGGAACGTCACGGCGCGCATGGGCCGGCCGTTCGTCAAACGCTTCGTCGAGGAGCGCGAGCTGACGGTCGTCTTCGCCCTCGATCTGTCGGCGTCGATGCTCGCCGGCTGCGGCGCGTGGTCGCTGCGCCAGACGGCGGCGCGCTTCTGCGCGTGCCTCGGCCTTGCGGCCATCACCAACAACGATCGGGTCGGCCTCATCGCGGGGGCGGCCGCCGTCGAGCGCTTCGTGCTGCCGAAGAAAGGGGCCTTTCACGTGCTGCGCATCGTGCGCGACTGCCTCGTGCGGCGCGGGCGCACGGTCGGCACCGATGTCGGTGCGCTCGCCGCCCAGGCGTCGTCGGCGCTGCGTCGTCGCGCCGTGGTGTTCCTCATCTCCGACTTCCTCGCGGTCGGGCACGAGCACACGCTGCGACTCGCGGCGGGTCGCCACGACCTCGTCGCGGTGCGCCTGCTGCCGCGCGAAGCGATCGAGCCGCCAGCAGTGATGCTGCGCGTCGTCGATCCGGAGACCGGAGCCCGGCAGGTCGTCGACCTCGGCAACGCGCGCGTGCGGGCGGCGTGGCGGGAGCGCTGTGCGCGGTGGCGAGCGCGCGGGGACGAAGTGTTCCGGCGCGCGCACATCGATTGCATCGATCTCGAAGTGCCCGCTGTGCCCGACGTGGCGGCGATCGCGCGGCCGATCCTGCGTTTCTTCCGCAAACGTGAGCTGCGGGCGGTGCGCCGGTGATGCGCGCAGGGCGGTCGATCGTGGCGGGAATCCCGCTCGTGCTGTGCAGCATCGGGGCGGCGCAAGCCCGGATCGACGTGACCTTCGATGTGCCGCAGCACGGTGTCGCGTTCGGCGAGCTGTTCGAGCTCGAGGTCGTGCGCACCTGGGCGTTCGTCGAGCCCGACCCGTTCGACGACCACGCCCTCGCGCCATTGACCGTGCAGCTCAAGTCCGCAGTTGCGTGGCCGTTGACAGGATCGCATGGAACAGTGCACGAACCCGGTGAGCGTCGCCGCTACCTCGCCCGAGCCTACGTGGTCGGCGAGCTGCGATTGCCGCGCATCGACGTACGCGAACGCGGCATCGTGGTCGGGTCGTGCACGCCGCAGCCGTTGGCGGTGCGGTCGATCCTGCCCGAGCCGCCCGGCGACATCGAATGGCCGGGCGATGTGCGCGAGTTGCCGCGACGTGGTGGCGTGCGCTGGTGGATGGCCGGATTGCTTGCCGCGCTCGTCGGTGGTGTGTGGTGGTGGCGACGGCCGCAGCCGAGCGTCGTCGCCGTGCGCGCGGTTCCCGCAGCACCGACGCACGAACGGACGCTCGTGGAGCTCGCAGCGATGCAACTGCCGGGCAACGACGCGACCGCGATCGCGACGTTCTACACGCAGCTCGCCGAGATCCTGCGCGGACACTGCGAACGGCGTTTCGGTGTGCGCGCCGCGGTGCGCACGAGTGAGGAACTCGTGGTTGCGGTGCCGCTCGGCGCCGACGCACTCGCGCGCTGCCTGCTCGCGTGCGACCTCGTGAAGTTCGCCGCGGTGCGACCCGCACGCGCGCAACATCCGGAGGCTTTGGCGTGCGCCACGGACTGCGTGCGGGCCACGATCGTCGCCGAGGCAGCCCCGTGATGCTCGCGGCGCTGGAGCTCGGCTGGCAGTGGCGTGATCCGCATTGGTTCTGGCTCCTGTTCGTGCTGCCGGTGCTCGCCTGGTGGCGACACCGGCACGCGCCGACGGTCTCGTTCGCGATGGCTGGTCTGCTGCACGGTCCGCTGGCGGACGCGGCAGGTGCGGCCCCGTTGCCCGTGTCTTGGCGGCAGCGCCTGGTCACACTGCCGGGGCTGCTCGAACTGCTCGGGCTCCTGTTGTTCGTGACCGCACTCGCGCGGCCCGTGCAACGATTGCCGTTGCCGCCCGAACGGCTGGGGCGCGACATCCTGCTCTGTTTCGACCGCAGTTCCTCGATGGCGGCGATGGACCTCGCACCGGGCCGCACACGGCTCGACGTCGGCAAGGACGTCGCTGCCCAGTTCACGCGCGCGCGAAGCGACGACCGCATCGGCTACGTCGAGTTCGCGCGCTATCCGGACCTGCGCTGTCCGCCCACGCTCGACCACGACGCCGTGCGCGAACTGCTCGCGGGCATCACCATGGTCGAGAAGGACGGACCGGAGGACGCCACCGGCATCGGTACTGCCGTGGCGGCGGCGGCCACCGTGCTGCAACGCTCGACGGCGAAGGGCAAGGTCATCGTGCTGCTGACCGACGGCGAGGAGAACGTCGCTGTGGTGACGTCGCCGCAGGAGTTGGCACCGCTGCACGCGGCCCAGCTCTGCGCGCAGCTCGGCATCCGCGTGCACACGGTCGTCGTCGGCCTCGGCAACCAGAAGACCGACGGTCGCTTCGTGCCGCTCGACACGACGGCCGTGCGCCAGCTCGCCGCCACCACGGGGGGCCGGTTCTTCGTCGCCCGCGACGCCGAGGCCCTGCGCGCGGTCTATGCCGACATCGACGCGCTCGAAGCGGTGGCCGTCGCCGAGCCGCGCGTGCTCGTGCGCGAATGGTTTGCGCTCGCGGTGGGACTGAGCCTCTTCGTCGCTGGCGTCGCGCACTGGCTCAGCAGGACCTGGCTCGGAGTCGTGCCGTGATGTCCCTGCTGTTTCTCGTGCCGCCCTGGTGGCCCGCACTGCTCGTGCTGCCGGCAGCACTCTGGCTCGGCTACGTCCGGTCGCGCGCCGCCGCGGCGCGGGCGCGATCGCTGTTCGGCCAGCGCGAGATGGCGCTGTGCGGCGAACGCGTCGCGGTTGCTCTGCGGGCGGCGTGCGCAGCAGGTGCGGTGCTGCTCGCGACCCTGGCCTTGCTGCAGCCGGTGTTTGGCGAGAGCGACAGCGAACCGGTCGGTCCGGACGTCGTGCTCTGCGTCGACGTGTCGCGGTCGATGGCCGCTCGCGACACGGCGCCGACGCGCCTCGGCGCGGTCCAGCAGCAGATCGCGGAACTGGCGGGCGTGGCCACGGGCACGCGGCTGGCCCTCGTCACGTTCGCCGGGGACGCGCGGCTCGTGGTGCCGTTGACGACGGACCTCGACGCCGTGGTCGTGCTCGCGCGCGACCTCGCGGCTGGTGCTTCGGGGCGCGGCGGTACGAATCCCGGCGCGGCGATCGAGGTGGGCGTGCGTGCCCTGCAGCGCGGCGGTGGCGCTGGCCGCGGCAGCCTTGTCCTGCTCACCGATGGCGAGGACTTCGTGGGCAGCGCGCAGGCGGCGGCCGCGCAAGCGCTGGCGAACGGGGTGCCCGTGCACTGCATCGGCTTTGGCCAGGACGGCGGCAGCAAGATCGTCGTCGAGACGGAAACCGGCGAGACGTTCCTGCGCGATGCGTCGGGGGACGAGGTCGTGACGCGGCTCCTCGCCGAGAGCCTCGCGGCCGTGGCGATGGCGGGCGGCGGTCGGTTCGAGCGCGATCGCGGTCCGGCGACCTTGTCGGCGTTGCACGCAGCCGTGCTCGCGCCGGCGGCACGAGCGGCTGCGGCGCACGACGCCGGGCGCCCGGTGGCGCATCGCTTCCAGTGGCCCTTGTTCGGAGCGCTGCTGCTCTGGATGCTGCGTTGGTGCCTGTCGGAGCGCCGTCGATGAACGCGAAGCACTGGCTGCCAGTCCTGCTGTGCTGCGTCGGCATGCAGGCAACGTCGGGCGTGGCGGAGGATCGCTTCGCTGCCGCCGTCGCCCACTATCGCGCGGGCCGTTACGAGGAGGCGCGCGTGGCGTTCGCAGCGGAACTCAGCGTGCGTGGTGATGAGGCGCCGGCGGCACTGCGCACGAACCTCGCGCTGGCGGCACTGCGCGTGCAGCGCACGAGCGACGCCGAAGAAGCCGCTCGGCCCCTGCTCGGCAGCCGCGAGTTGGAGGACCGCGCCTTTGGTGAGTTCCTGCTCGGCCAGGCGGCGTTCCAGCGCGGTGAACGCGCGGCGGCAGCCGCCCGCCTGCCGGACGCAGAACCCATGGCCTGGGACTCGGCCCTGCGCTCGATGCACGTCGCCGCGGCGAGCTGGTGCCGCGCCGCGGAGCTGCGGTCGGGCTGGCCGGAGGCCTTGCGCAACGCGGAGCGCGCGCAGCGTCGACTCGCGGAGCTGAAGCAACTGCGCGATGCCGCGGCGCCCACGCCGCCGAAGCGGACCGAGCCCGAGCCGCGGCCGGAACCACCAGAACGGCCCGCCGGACAGGCGCCCGAGGAGGTACAGCCCGAGCTCGTGCATGCGGCTTTGTCCGCGGCGGGGATGGCGGACCTGCTGCGCCGACTGCAAGCGAAGGAACGCGAGAAGCGCAGCGCACGGCAGCTGCTGCAGCGAGGCGCGGCGGTGGCCGGGGAGCGCGATTGGTGAGGACGTTCGTTGCGGTCGTCGCGATGTGGCTGGGACCATGGCTTGCCGCGCAGGGCGGCACAGTACCCGCGTTCGTCGAGGTGCAAGCGTCGGCGACGACGGTGTGGCTGCACGAGCCCGTCGAGCTCGTCGTGCGCATCGGCTACGACGCCGCCTTCTTCGCGACTTCGGCCCTGCCGTTGTTCCACCAACGGCTCGATCAGCCGTTCCAGGTAGTGGTGCCGTGGTTGCTCGCGGCCGAGGACCGCGCCGTCGAACTCGCGCCCACTGGCAGCGAG
>JAYUCN010000975.1:0-6783 GCA_043740335.1 Planctomycetota bacterium | reverse complement strand
GTTCGTTCCCTTCGGCACCACCCGGTCGACGCCCGCGACTCCCGCGTCCGCCGCATCCAATCGCGTGCGCAAACTGCGACACAGCTCCGTACCGATCGCCCCGCGCGAACCGAACACCAGGCACGACCGCCGCGACAGGATCCGCCCGCCCGCGTTGAGCACGGTCTCGACCGCACCGATCACCGACGCCGCGACCTCGCGCGATTCGACCTCGCGCTTCCGGCGCGAGATCGCGATCGAGAACGCGGGCAGCGCCAGCCGGCCGTGCCGCTTCTCCACTTCGACGAGGCGGTCGAAGCCGTTGCGCGTGTGCTCGACAAGGCCGAGCAGGCGCGCACCCGCCACCTCCTGCAGCGACCGCTCGTCCGCTTCGACGTGACCCAACTGCGCGGCGAACGCGCGCACCGAAACATCGCGTAGCATCGCGTCCTGCACCACCGGACCGAGATACCCGCCGTCCTCGACGAGCAGACATCGATCGCCCGCCGCCTCCGCACGCGCCATCTGCCGCAGGAACGGCACCACCGCCACGGCGCGCATCGCTTCGAGGTAGTGCCCCTCGCGCCCACGCAGCGCTGCCTCGATCGCTGCCACTTCGTCGAGGCGCGAGTACTGCGTCGACAGGCGATAGTGGCCCTCGGTGTGGCCGCGCGTCGGCACGTTCACGAGCGACAACGCGCGGAACTCGTCGGGCGGCAGATCGAGCACTGCATCGAGGTAGCTCGCCGGCGGTTCCCCGGCATAGGCGACGAACAGGCACGTGAGATCGCGGCAGCCGAGCGCGCGCAGCGCGGCAACGAGGCCGACGACCTCCCCCGTCATGTGATGCACGAGGAACACGCGCACACCCCGCAACGGCTGCGCCCCTGCGCTGCCGCCGACGACCGCGGCCAGCACTGGCATGCGCTGCAGGAACGCGTCGGCATCGGCGCGGTCCCTACGTTGGCCCAACGACAGCTCCAGCACGCGGCCGAGCTGCGCCACGTCGAGGAACACCGGCACACTCCCCGCGTCGACGCGCACGATCTCCCGTTCGCCAAGCAGCCGCCGCACCGAGCGGTCCTCCAGCGTGAGCAGCACGCGCTTGCACAGTTCACTGAGTTCCGCGGGATCGCTCTCGAGCAGGAACGGCAGCGCCGCATCGGACCACTGGATCGACACCCGTTGGATGGAAGCGAGCCCGGCCTGGTCGAACTGACGGAACAGATGGCTGTGCGGCGAGCGCTGTTCGAGGAACGAACGGCGCCCGCGCTCCGCTTCGCGCCGCAGCGCCTCGGTCCACGTCTGCGCGATGCGCGTCGAGCCGGCGATGAAGTGACGGTCGGCGACGTCCTCGATGCGCACGTGTGGGATCGACTGCAGGTCCAGCCGGCGGCCGGTCGCCGCTTCGACTGTGATGCGGAAGGCACCATGCCCCGCGTGGCCACGCGCGACCACGTGTTCGAGCACGAAGCGCTGACGCGCGTCGCCGTCGTCGAACTCGGCGACGAGGGCCTTCGACAGGGCGCGATCCTCCGGCAGCAGCGCGTCGCGGTAGCGCTGTCGCTGCAGGCTGCCGAGCAGCGCGCGCAGCCGCGTCTCGAACACGTCGGGCCGTGCCGTGATCGCGACCGTCGCGTCGACCTCGGCGGCGAGCTTCACCGAGTCGATGCCGAAGGTCTCGGCGAGTTCGGGGTTCTCGCGTTGGCGCAGCCGCCGTTCGACCGTCACGTCGATGCGATCACTGCGCGCATGACCGACGACCATCTCGGCGAGCGCGCGCGACAGCACCGACAGGCCGTGCAGCACCGGCAAGGACGCGACGTCGAGCGTCCAGCAGGAATCGCCGCGCACGAGCGCGGGGCCGAGCGAGGTCGGCAGCTCGTTCTTCGTCATGGCCTGATCACGCTCTCGTGCAGGACCTCATGTTCGACCACGGCCTTGATGCAGGCCCGCGACTTCGCCGCGGCGAAGGCGGCTGGCAGGTCATGGGCAGCGAAGCGGTTCGTGACGAGTCGTTCGCCGATGCGGCGCAGCTCGGCATCCGCGGCGAGCAGGGCCAGCGCCTTCTTGAAGTCGCCGCAGCGCGAACTCGACAGGCGCAGATCGTGCGCGACGATCGCAGAGAGCAGCGGTGAAGCGAGCGCGCGCGCCAGCGGATGCACGAGCACCGTGCCACGCGGACGGATCAGTGCCTCCTCGCGTCCGGCCCGCGGTCGGATCGCGGCGTCGACCTGGGCCGCGTCGTCGGCGACGGCCACGTCGGCGCGCGGCAGACCATCGCGTGACGCGGCATAGAAGGCCGCGAGTGACGCCGCGTCCCCCTGCCGCACGTCAGCGCTCGCCAGCAGCCACGCGGGTGGAGCCGCGGCCGCGAGCCAGGCGACGCGCGGTCGGCCGCCGCTGCCGCGCTGCCACACAGCCGTGCCCGGTGCCGGCCTTGCATCGGGGAAGCGCGCGATCGCGAGTTCGTCGACGACGAGCGCCGTCAACTGCCGCAGCCCACACGACTCCTGACCGTGCGTCGACTTCAGATGCACTTCTCGACGCGCGAGACGCACCGCCGTCTGCAGACCATCCGGGTGGCCCGTCGTGTCGATCACCACATCGAAGGCACCGTCGGCAAGCGGCGGCGCGCCGTCGCCGATGGCGTGCGCCGCCGTCGCACCGAACGTGCGCGCGAGCTGCAGCATCGCCGGATCGCGCGCCACGGCCACGATCGTGAAATCCCTGCCTTCGGCCCGCCGCTGCGCGCGCACACCCGCCAGGGCCGCGATCACGAGCATGCCGAGCCGGCGCGGCCCGAGCACGGCGATGCGATCGCCGTTGCGCGGCGCGATCGTCGCCACCGCATGCAGTGCCGCCGCGAACGGTTCCACGAGCACGGCCGCGCTGTCCGGTACGCTGCCCGGCACCTCGAGGCACGCCGCCACGGGGGCGAGGATCCACGGCCCGAACCCGCCCGGCAAGGCATGGATGCCGAGGGTCACGCGCTCGGGGCAATGGGTGTCGAGACCGGCGCGGCAGAACGCACACTCGCTCCGCACGCCGCGCGCCTTGTGCGACGCGTTGATCTCGACGACGTAGCGACGCCCGGTCTCGTCGGCGGCGAGCACTTCGTGGCCGATCACCTGCGGCAGCGGGAACGGCAGATGATGGCGCGCGAGATCCGTCGAGCAGACGCCGCACTGGCGCACCCGCAACGGCCGGTAGCCCGCACCGAGTTCGAGGGCGAGCGCGCCATCACGGAAGACCTTCCAGCCATGCGCCACGTCGCCATCGAGCCGATAGTGGGCCCGCACGAAGGTCTGGTCGGCTCGGTAGTCCTGGGCGTCGAACTCGATGGTGGGCATGACAGCTATCGACGCTCGTTGGGCAGCCGACCAGGGTTTCTGAGGGGGATGGTCACGGCCCCAAGATATCGTCCTGGTCGGCGTGTGAGCCTGAACTCGCGGCCTTCGCCTCAGGTTATCTCGCCGGGCCCCGTGCCGACACGCAGCAGATCGAACCCGGGTGCCACGCCGAAGCGGGCCGAGAACACCTCGCCGACCTTGGCAACGACGCCTTCGAACGCGCCGGGGCGCAGCAGCGCGATCGCACACCCACCGAAACCTGCCCCCGTGAGACGCGCCCCGAACACGCCCTCGCACTCGCGAGCAGCGGCGGTGATCACGTCGAGTTCTTCGCAACTCACCTCGTAGTCGACCGCCGTCGAGCGATGGCTCGCGTCGAGCTGCGCACCCAGCGTCGCGTAGTCGTGCCGCCGCAGCGCCGCTGCCCCGGCGCGCGTACGTTCCATCTCGGTTGTGACGTGGCGCGCACGGCGGAACAGCACGTCTTCCATCGCCTCGCGGCTCTGCTCGAGGTCGGCGAGCGAATAGGACGCGAGGTGCGGCAGGTCGCGCGCGTGCGTGCGCAGGATCTCGTGGGCCGTCGCACACTGCGCAACGCGTTCGTTGAAGCCGCTCTTGGCGAGCAGGCGCGGCTTCTTGGTGTCGAGCACGAGCACTTCGCAGGCCAGAGGATCGAACGGCACGTGCTCCCAGCGCGGACCGGCACAGTGCAGGTAGAGCACCTGCCCCGCGCGGCCGAGCGCCGAAGCGAACTGATCCATGATGCCGCAGCGCACACCGACGAACCCGGTCTCGGCGCGATGCGCGAGCAGGGCGAGCTGCTGGCGTTCGAGGCGCGTGCCGTGCAGCGCGTCGAGCGCGATCGCGGTGACCACCTCGAGCGCGGCGGACGACGACAGTCCCGAGGCCATCGGCAGGTTGCCGCCGAACACGGCCTCGAACCCCGAACGCTGCGCCGTGCGCTGGTGGAAGCCGTGCCAGACGCCGATCACATACCCCGCCCAGCCCCACTCCGGCCGCGTGCGGACCTGCACGTCGGCGACGTCGAGGTCGACGACGAGTTCCTGATCGAGACTGCGCAGCCGGATCCGGCCATCGGCGCGCAGGCGGAACGCCGCGTAGATGCCGCGATCGACGGCCATCGGCAGCACATCACCGCCGTTGTAGTCGAGGTGCGCCCCGACCAGGTTGATGCGCCCAGGCGCGAAGAAGCGCCGGGCTGTCCCGCTGCCGAAGTCGGCACGGAAGCGTGCCTCGACAGCATCGAGCAGGGGCGGGCGCATTCTCACATCGAAACGGAGCGCGCTACCGCGTTCAAGCCGGGCCCCCAGAAGCACCGACGAAGAAGGCGTCGCGGCGAGAAACGGCCGTAACGCGGACCGCAGGCCATGCTATAGGGTCCTTTGGTTCCACTGCTCTTCCTGCCAATGTCGACCAGCCCTTCCTTCCGCTCCGCATCGCTCGCGTTCGTGTCGCTGACACTCGGGGTGGTGACCACGTGGCTGCCCGCACAGACGGAGCCCGCACCACCGGCCGTGGCGAAGCCAGCGGCCGAGCAGACGACGGCAACCGAGGCACCCCACTTCCTCGTGCGGCACTATCCGCAGGACAAGGACGTCGCCATCGCGGTCGTCGGCAGTCGCACGCTCACGCTCGGCGACCTCATCGACCACCTCGACAGCAAGCACTCCCCGGGCTTCCGCGAAGCACTGCCGCGACCCGAGATCCAACGCATGCTGCAGTCGGACCTCATCGCCCCATGGGTCCGGCAATTCGCCGACCTCGAAGCGCTGCGGCAGAGTTTCGGCGACCAACCGGTCGACGAGGAGAAGCTCGTGGCGGCGCAGAGTGCGGCCCTGAAGCGCAACTTCCAGAGCTGGCTCGACACCTACGTCGCGGACCTCCGCGCCACCGGCCGGCCGACCGAACTGTCACAGCGTCGCGTGAACGCGCTGCTCACCGACTTTCAGCTACGGAACGGTCTCGCCGCCGAACTCCAGGGCTGCCTCGACCACCTCGAGCCCGACACCTACAACCGGGGCCAGATGCAGGCGTTCTTCAACGCCAATGCGCGCGCCTTCGGCGGCCAGGTCGACATCGCCCACATCCTCGTGCAGCATCGCGACGGCGGCACCGGCATCCTGCTCGGCGACGAGGGTTTCGCGCGCGCGACCGCCCGGCTGGCCGACATCCGCGCGCGGCTGCGCCCGGACGGCAGCAACTTCGAAGACGTCGCGCGCAGCTTCTCCGACGACACGCGCACCGCGCGCGAGGGCGGCGTGTTGAACGGCGTGCACCGCTTCGACGACCGTCTGCCGGCCACGCTCTGCCGCACCGCGTGGAACCTCCGCGACGGCGAGATCAGCGACGTGGTCGAGTCCCCGTACGGCTGGCACATCGTCAAGCGCCTCGCCTTCAACCAGCAGGTGTTCATCCTGTTCACGGACGACGCGATCCCGTCGATCCGCCAGGTCATGCGCCGGGCGCGTCAGGAAGAGCGACTGTTCCAAGCGCGCAGCGCAGCGAAGGTGCGCCTGCTGCTGTGACCGTCGTCAACGTCACGGCCCCGCGAGCCACGTCCACCAGACGACGAGCCAGAACGGATTGACGATGGTCCACAGGATCGCGTAGCGCCGGAACGACTCCTTCTGCGTCTTGTGCCGGAACCAGGCCATCGCGAGCCAAGCACCAATCCAGCCGCCCAGGAAGACGAACCACAACAGCGTTCGTTCGCGCACGCGACGCCGTTCGCCGCGACTGCGCCACTTGTCGTAGCCGAACACGACCAGCGCCGCGACGTTCTGCAGCAGCAGCACGGCCCACACCAGTTGCAACATGGCGCCATGATGACGGCGACCGCGATCGCGAACAATGCGGCGCCGCGGCCCGACGGCTAGACTCCCGCGCCCTCATGCAGGTCACCGCCGAAGACGTTGCGTCCGCCGCTCTGGCGATCAAGAGCTACGTGCTGCGCACGCCGACCATCCAGGCCCCGCGGCTCGGCGAACTGCTCGGCATGCGCCTGTTCCTCAAGCTCGAGAACATGCAGTTCACGGGTTCGTTCAAGGATCGCGGCAGCTGCCTCAAGCTGCAGCGCCTCGCCCAGGCCAAAGAACCACCCGCCGGCGTCGTCGCCGCGTCGGCCGGCAATCACGCGCAGGGTGTCGCCTTCCACGCGCGCCGCCTCGGCATGAAGGCGACGATCGTGATGCCGCAGACGACGCCGTTCTCGAAGGTCGAACGCACGGAAGCGCTCGGGGCCGAGGTGCTGCTGCGCGGCGAGTCCGTCGCCGAGTCGACGATCTACGCGGTTGCCCTGGCCAGCGAGCGCAAGCTCGCGTTCGTGCATCCCTACGACGATCCTGTCATCGTCGCCGGTCAAGGCACGGTGGCGCTCGAGATGCTGGAAGACCAGCCCGAACTCGACACGCTGGTCGTGCCGATCGGCGGC
>JAYUCN010000974.1:0-6796 GCA_043740335.1 Planctomycetota bacterium | reverse complement strand
CGAAGCGCCGCGAAAGACTGCGCCCTCACACTTGGCAGCGATGAGGTCGGCACCATCGAGCTTGGCCTCACTGCAGTCGGCTCCCGCGAGCATGCTTTCGGCCAATTGCGCTCGCTCGAGGTTGGCGCGGACCAGTTTGCTGGCCTTCAGGTTCGCACCCGTGAGAACCGCACCGTGCAGATCGCGCCCCGTGAAGTCGAGACCCGACAAGTCGAGGCCGGCGAGCTCCGCGCCAGCAAGGCTGTCGTCCGCTGCCAACGCCGCGATCACACGAGCCCGTGTCCATACATCCGGTTCGCCGGTGGCAAGTACCTCCCCGGCCTCCGCCTCTTCGACGACATCCACGTCGTCGTCCGGAGGTGGCGCCATGTCGGGGTGCTCGAGACGCAACCGCGCCACAGCCGCGTCGACTTCGGCTTGAGCCGCGGCAAGGTCCTGAGGGACGATAGGACCGGCGAGCACTTTCGGGTCGACACCCTGTGCGAGCAGGAGCTGTTCCTGTGCCAGCGACTCCGCATCGGCCTGTTCGATCAGCGCATCCGCACGCGCCTCCATCTCGGCGCCGCGCTTGCCGGCGTCCGCGATGACCGCGTCGAACGCGCGCATGCGGGCCGCGGACTCGGCTTCCGCGGCGGCCGCCTCGACGTCCTTTGGCGGGGCGGCGTCGCGCAGCGCGCGGTAGTGCTCGGTCGCGTGTTCACTTCCCATGGGTTCCAAGGTGGCGAACACTCCCTCGAGCTCTGACATTCGCAGGGACCGGACCGGAGTGAATCCCCGCCACACGAGCACCGCCTTATCGGCTTCGAGATCGACGAACAGGGTGTCGAGCTTCATGTCGACGGCGCGGAACTCGCCGCCAGTCAGGGTGATGAAGCAGCGTGCTTGGACTCCGGGCAACTTCGTGCACAGCTCGGAGTACTGCCGGTGCAGATTGGTGAACTGCAGTTCTTCGTCGCCGCGAAGGTGACTGATCTGCTGGTCCGCAGGCGCACTGCTGAAGTGGCTCCACTCGAGGTCGGCCGGATACCAGGGCCAGCGTGTCTGCATGTAGCTGCCGCCATAGGTGCCGACGCGGCTCTTGCGCGGCTCCCATGCTGCGGCGACCGGGGCGAACCCCGCAGGTTCGGTGCGATCGCCGGGTGAACGCAACAGCCGGTCGGGCCATTCGACGTTGGGCATCTGTCCGGAGGCGCGGCCGACGCCAACCGGATTCCGCGCGTCTTCGGGGCCGCCGAAGGCGCGCTCCCAGAGGATGGGCAGCGTGGTGAATGGTTCCGGTTCGCCAGGCGACCGGCCGAGCAAGCCGCCCTTCCAGGTGCGGTCGCCGATCACGAGCAGATGCTTCTGCAGGTTGCCGACGCGCATCGTGACAGGCAGAAAGCGCACGCCATGTCCGCCCGGTGCGTGCGCCGCGGCGCGCAACAGGACATCGGCGTGCGGCTTGAACGGCACGAAGTCGGAAGCATAGGCGAGCCCGCCGCGCCCATCCTCGGCGGGTACGTCGCCGGAGACGGGCTCACCTTCGGTCGAGTACTCGAGCGCTGCCTCGTGTCGGAGGCGGAACGTCGCCTTGACCATGAAGACGCAGGACAACTCGCCTGGCCGCAGTCCGACCGGGAACCAGCCCAGCTGCAAACCTTCGTCGCGACGTACGCGCATCGCCTACTTCTTCACGTCGAGGTTGCCGTCGTTGACGCTGAACTTCTCCGTCAACCACATCGCCGTACCGACAATCGTACTCTTCGCCTTCTGCGCCTCCATTTCGTAGGCGACGTCGGCCATCAACTTCAGCGTCTTGGCCTGGTGCTTGGCTTCCTTGGTGACCTTGCCGACGAACTCCTCGAGATCCTGCTTGTACAGCTTGGCGCCGATCGAGTACTTGTCGCACGTCGACTGGATCGACGTCTTGATCTCCTGGATGAAGTCCGTTGCCTTCTGCTTGTAGACCTCCTTCACCTTCGCGAGCGCCTCGGGGAAGGTCTTCACCTCCGAACTCTTGCCTCGCTTGATGACGGCCCCGTTGATCGTCTCGCACTTGACGCCGTTGATCTTCTTGATCTCCGCTCCAACGATGGTCTCGCGCTTGACGCCACCGACGAACAAGGACGTGAGCCCCACGATCGTGCGATGCTGGGCACCGAGCAGTGCCTCCAGGACATCGGCGCCCACCTTGATCTTGCACTTACCGACGACCGTCTCGTCCTTGTTGCCACCCACGCTGGCCTGGTGATCACCACCGATGGTGCTCGTCGACTTGCCGGTGATCTTCTCTTCCCGGAAGCCGAGGAACTCGTTGACCCAGTTGCTCGTGCTCTTGAGCTCGATGCTCTTGCCGAGCCAGATCTCGGACTCGTGGCTCGGACAGTAGATCCTGATCCTCTGCGCACCGCCCGTCCCATCCAGCATGATCTCGTTGCCACCGTGATCGCGGATGATGCTCTTCTGCTTGTCGCCCGGCAGTGACAGCGGCGGCATCGACTCACTGTTGTAGACACGGCCCGTGACGAGCGGTTGATCCGGATCGCCATCGAGGAACTCGACGATGACCTCGTGGCCCGTGTGCGGCAGGAACACGCCACCCCACTCCTTGCCGGCCCAGTTCTGCGACACTCTCGCACGGCACGACTCGATGTCGCCGTCGGGGTTGCCCCAGTGGAACTGCACGAGCACACGACCGTACTCGTCGGTCTCCTCGGTCACGGTCGCGAGGTGCGGGCCCTGCACGACCGGCTTCCTCGTCAGCACGGGCGGGCTGAACGGCGTCTTGTTGTCGATCGCCGAGAACGACACCTGGTATGGCTCCTCGCTCGCGGGACTGCCGTCCGGCAGATCGCCGTCGAACTGATAGGTGGCGGCGACGATCAGGTACTGACGGTTCTGGTCCGCACGCGGATGGCCGTCGAGCGTGAACAAGCCGCCGACCGCCAGTTTCATGCTGCTGCTCCTGCCCGAGAACTCCTCGACCGTGGCGTCGATCGCCTGCATGCGCGCCTTCGCGAGTTCGTCGAGGAAGGGCTTCTCGTACTCGTCGACGGCTTCGAACTCGTCGATCTTGAGGGCCGGCGACGCCGCGACGGAGAACCGTGACTTCTCCTTGGCGTCGATACCTTGACGCGTCAGGTTCTTGGTGCCTGCCACGCGATAGCTGCCGGAACGCAGCGCCGTCGTGGAGCGCCAATCCGTGATCTGGTACTCCTCGTCCGCAGCCCCATCGGCCGCGTAGGCGAACGTGCCGACGTCGTCGTGCCCCGATCCACCACTGACGACTTTGAGAGCATGCTTGCTCTGCTCGTGAGCATGGAAGTAGTAGGCGCCGTAGCGCTCCATCAAGCGGCTGACGAAGTAGAGGTCCGTCTCGCGGTACTGCACGCAGTGTTCGAACTCCACGGCCGGTGCTGCCACGCTGTCGCAATCGACGCCGCCTTCCTGGAAGGTCTTCTGCAGGATGTCCGCCACCGTCATCCCGCGGAACACCTTGCAGCTCGCCGACTGGCCCAGCAGCCACAGCTTCGGCCGCAGCACGACCTGGTAGTGCCCGTAGTGCTCACTGGCACCGACCAGCGAGCAGTGGCTGACGATGCCGTGGAAGTAGCGTTCTTCTTTGTCGGTCGTGACGTGCAGGGCCATCGGCTTGCCCAGCAGTGACAGCAGATCGATCTCCTTGTCCTCGCTGTAGAGGCTCAGGTTGATCTCGAACAGCATGCCGAGCCGCTCTTGCGCCGTGCCGCGCTCGAGATGCAGCTCACTGCTGGAATCAGGGCACAGGATCTCGACGCGGTAGTCGCTCTGGTCGGTCATGGCGATGTCGGTTGCAGGCTCGGAGGACTGGTGTTCTGGCGCCCTGTTCGCGTTCGACGAACCCGTCGACGCGAGCGTAGATGCTAGCCACACGGTCGGCAGCAGCCTTCGCGACGCCGCGAAATCCAGACAACGTCGTCGCGCTCGTGCCGTGGCGAGCCCGCATGACATTGTGCCGATCGGACCCTCGTCCCGATGGATTGGTTTTTTGCGCAACGCCTCGGCGGTGCATTCCGTTCGCAGCCGCCAACGGAACGACGTCAGTACCCTTCGCTGCCCTCACCGAGCGCGAACCACACCGCACCCGCCAGCGGCACCAGCACCAGCAAGCTGGCCACCAGCGCCCAGGTCTTCGGCCGCGTCGCGCCGACGCCATCGCGCAGCAGCAGCAACACGAGCGGGGCCACGAGGGCGCAGCCGGCCGCCGGCCAGGGCAGGGAAGCGAGGTGAACTCCGGCCAGCACGAACAACCCGTGCGCGATGCCGAGCCACGTACCATCTGCCGCCGTCAGCGCAAACGGCCGCTTCCACAGCGTCGTGCCGGCTGCAGCACCGAGCGCCGCCGCGACCGCACCGCAGAGTTGCCCGAGCAAAGCGCTCTTGCCAAGGGTCAAGACGGCGGCGTCGACCGACAGCAGCACCGAGAACAACGCGGCTGGGAACCAGCCCGCTGGTGCCCGCGCGAGCACGACGCGGTGACCGACCGCCAGCAGCGCCAGCAAGAGGCCACCGCCACCGACGTGCAACCACACGTCGACAGGCGACCAGGCGGCAGCGACCTTCTGCAGCACGAGCCAGACCGACACGGCCGCGAGGGCCACCGCGACTCCCGCGGCGATGCGACCGCGCCAGAGGCCAACGCGCTCGAATGCGGTCGCGAGCCCGGCCGCCGCCACCGACCACAACAGCCACTCGGTGCCGTTCGGCGACGACCAGAGCTCGTGCGGCAGCGCTGGCCAGGCCTTCAGGAGCCCGTAGGCGACGAACAACCCGCCCACGACTGCGAGCGGCAAGAGGCGCACTCCGCCGAGGCTCACGAGCAACAGAGCCAAGCCGATCGGCGGCAGCGCGCCCTTCAACACCACGGCGAGGTCCACACCGTCACTTCTTCGGCTGGGTCGTCTCGAGCGAGATGCGCAGCTTGACTTCGTCGCCGAGCACGTTCTTGTCGACGCCGTAGGTCATGCCGAAGTCGGAGCGCTTGATCGTGAACGCTGCCATCCAACCGATGCGCTTGCCCATGAACTCGCCTTCGCCCGTCTTCTCGACGGGCACGGTGATCGTCTTCTTCTTGCCGGCCATCGCGAGCTCGCCCGTCACCTCGAACCTCGTGTCGCCCTTCTTCGCGATCTTGGTGCTCGTGAAGGTGATCGACGGGTTCTCCTTGCTGTTGAAGAAGTCCGGTCCCTTCAGGTGTTCGTCCCGCTTGGTGTTGTTCGTGTCGACGCTGTCGACGGGGATCGTCATCGTCACGTTGCCGGTCTCGGGCTTGCTCGGATCGAGCGAGACCTGGCCGGTGACCTTGTCGAACGATCCCTGGAACCACGCCGCATTCGCGTGCTTGACGTCGAATTGCACGGAGCTGTGCTCGCTGTCGACGACCCAGTCGTTGTCGCCGAACGGCAGCGTCGTGGCAGGTGCGTCGTGCTTGGGAAGGGCGAACAGAGCCAGGACAGCGGGGAACAAGAGGAGTGTCTTCATGGGGGGATTCTCAGGTTCGCGAACGCGAAGGCAACCGAGACATCGCGTATCGCACGCCCGCGGGGTGCACGCAAGAGGCCAGGTCGCGCGTCTCGCGCGTCAGCGCCGCACGAAGACGGCGAGGTTGCCCTCGTCGACCAGATCGGCGAGGTCGTGCGGCAGCTCGAGACGGGCGAAACGATTGGCCAACGTGGCCGAGACCGTTGGCGATCGCACGAGTTCGGGACCGAGCACGACACAGGCCACGCCATCCTCGCTGGCCGCGGCCAGCAACGCCGCCGCGCCTGGTGCAGCAATCGGCTGCCGCGCGGCGAACAGGAGCACCCGCGACGCATCGCTGACGATCCGATCGCCCGGAGCGAGTCGACGCTGCAGATGCAGACCGAGAGCACGTTCCACGATCGCCGCGCGCGGCTCGATCGCCTGCCAGCCCGTGCAGAACTCGAACAGGACCGCCCCACAAAGGGCGAGATCGCGCAGCCGCACGGGAATGCGCGCCAGCCCGACGCCGGCCAACACAGCGACCACGGGCGACCAGACGAGCAGCGTGCGGGTGCTGGCACCCACGGCGAAGGTCAACGCCAGCACGGCGGCGGCGAGGCTCCAGATCGCGGCCAGGTGCAGCGGCCGCGGTGGCAGCGCGGACAGCACGGCCAGAGCGGCGGCGATGCCCCAACCGAGGCGCAGGTCTGCCGCGAAATGCCAGGGCGGCAGCGATGTCAGCTGGTTGCTCGCGGCGAGATCGACGCCGGTTGCCGCGACCGCAAGCCCCACCACCACAGCGATGGTCCACCGACCGGCCACCAGGGACGCAGCCACCCACGCCGCGGCGAACGCGAGCAGCGCCGTCGCGGCGCCACCCCCTGCCGCGACCGCCGGTCCGCCAGCGGCGAGCACCAGCACGGCCGCGCACACGCCCGCCCCTTCGCGCAGTTTCTCGGCGGCAACGGCGACCGGCCACACCACGAGTCCACCGAGCAGACACGCGAACACCTGTGCGGCAGCGAACGGATCGGCGCCCAACGCAACCGCCGGAGCCAGCAGCAAAGCCCACCACGGCTGCGCAATCGCGTCTGCAAGCGGGAGCACATCACCATCTGCCACACGCCCCGCGAGCCACAGATCGCGGCACGCATCGACCCCGGGCAGCGGCGACCGCACGGCGCACACCCAGCGCCAACAGACAGCGCCCACCGTGAGCCACAGCAGGATGCGGCGTTCGCGCGGCGCGAACAGCGTTGGCACCGGCGGCGGCAGCATCCCAGGTGGCAGCCTGACCGGAGGCAGCGGCGGAACG
>JAYUCN010000973.1:0-2790 GCA_043740335.1 Planctomycetota bacterium | reverse complement strand
GAGGCGGGCGATGCTGATCACGGCCGTGATCGCCGTCGGCCAGAGGATCAGCCGGAGACTGTTCGATGGCGCGTCCTGCATCTCGCTCACCCCGGAATCGCGTAGTGCCGAAGCGTCGCCAGCGGCACGAACTCGAGCGTGCGTTCGTGCGTCGACTCCATGACGACGCGCGGTGCCTTGCCTTCCTCGTGTGCTTCCACCCAACGCGCCGCGCACAGGCACCAGCGATCGCCGGGCTCCAGGCCGGGAAAGCCGAACTCGGGATGCGGGGTCGACAGGTCGTTGCCGGCTTGCCGCGAGAACGCCAGGAACTCGGCGGTCATCTCGACACAGACCGTGTGGGCGCCCTGGTCCTCGTCGGAGGTGTTGCAGCAGCCGTCGCGGAAGAAGCCCGTCATGGGCTTCCTGCTGCAGGTCTTCAGGGCGGTGCCGAGTACGTTGCGGGCGGTCAGCTGCGTCTTTTTCATGGCGCGGTCGTCGAGGCCAAGCACGACGCGCGGAGCATAGAGGCCGCGGCTGCCGTTGCTACTCCGGGACGGTCACGACTGTCTCCTGGCCACCGCGCACGGTGAAGCGCTGGAAGCGCGTGCCGCCGTCCTTGTGCCGGAACGCGAAGACGTAGGTGCCCGCCGGCAGGTGCGTCGTCTGTTCGAGCGGGAACGTCGAGAACGCGACGCGCACGTCCTGGTCGGCACGCAGCAGGCTCACTTCGAAGGCACGCTGGTCGCCATCCGGCAGGGCGTTCGCAGGTACCGCGAAGCGCACGCGCCCCGAGTTCGGCAGCGTCACACGACCGAGGTCGCAGGCGCCCTTGCCGTCGAGCCAGTGCCGTCCCGAATCCACGTAACCAGCGCCCGGCGCACGCACCTCGACCTGGTACCAACCGGCGGGCAGGTTCGCGAGGCGGGCCGGGCCACTCTCGCCAGCGGGCATGGTCGTGCCGATGGCGGTGTCGAGGTTCCACACCCGCACTTCGACGGGCGCGTTCTCGCAGCCTTCGGGCAGCAGCGGTTCGATGGTCAGGGCGCAGGCGGAGGCGGGATCGTGGGCAAACAGCAGCTCGCCCGTGTTGCAGAGCACATTGGCGGCGACTGCGATCGGCAGCGGAACCTGCGCGTCGGGTGACCACACGAAGACCGTGCCGGGCGCGCCCGGCAGGTTGGCGAGCGTGAACGTGCCATCCTTGGCGCTCGTCTCGGCGTCGCACCACGAACCGTCGCTCGCGCGCCACTCGACGACGGCGCCTTCGATCGGCGTGCCATGGCTCGTCTGCACGCGGCCACGCACGCACGCTTCGGTGCGCAGCACGAGCGACACCTGGGTCGTGCCCACCGTCACGACGGCCGGCGTCGTTGCGAGACCCTCAGCGTGCCCGCCGGCACGCACGGTGAACTCGCCTGCGGCGAGCTTGTCGAACCGGAACTGACCCTGCTCGTCGGTCGCCGTCCGGAACAGGGCCTGGGGGCTCGAGCCGAGCAACGCGACCGGCACCTTGGCGACTGGTTTGCCGTCCTCGCCGAAGACGAGACCGGCGATGGCGTTCGTCGTCTGGGGGACGGCACCGTCCGCGGCGATGGTGTCTGTGATCGCCAGGCGCGTCAGCCCGCTGCTGATGCTGCGGATCCGGAATTCGACCTGCGCACCCTCTTCGTGCGAATCGGGCCGCTCCGCAACGCATGCGCACGGGTCATCGAACACTGCGTGCGGATGCAGACCAGCATGCATGCTGGGTGGGCTGGGCGACTCGTTCACGAAGAACCGGCTGAGGATGGGAATGCTCCCCAGCACCTTGGCACTCGTCGTGCGGGCCTCGAAATACATGTGCAGAGTGCCCTGCGCGGATGCTTGACCGAGCAGCGTGATCGACGTCCGGTGTCCGTGTGCAAGCGCGAGGCGGCGCAGGGTGCCACGTGGGTCGACGAGGATCACCTCGGCGCCGGTCGTGCGCGAGCGCCACGTGATGAGCGCCTTGCCGTCTGGACCAGTCGTGGACGGCGCACGGTTGCTCGCAGAGCGAGTCGGAGCGAGGTTCAGCGTCTGCCCTTCGACCGGCAGGCCCGTGTCGTCGACGACGAGCACTTCGAGTTCGAGGGTGTAGGGGTGTTCGAGCCAGGCTTCGACGGTCGCCGTGGCGGCCGCGGCTTCCCGCAGGTTGGTCGGGTCCTGGTCGCGACCGGGCGACTCGATGAGGCCCGCGGGATCCGTGTCTCCGCGCGTCGCCGTGGGTTGCTCCGTGGGCGCCGGTTCCTGATCCAGGCCGTAGACGATCATGCCACCGACGCACAAGAGGCCGGCGGCGAACAGGATCTTCGTGGTCGTTCCCAAGAGCCATGCACCAGTCGTGAGGGTGAGGCCCGCCACCATGGGCAAGCCGAAGTTCGATGCCAACGCGAGGCGCCAATCGTTGCGGTCGCGTCCGCCATGTCGGCCGAGCCTCGCGCGCAGCAGGACAAGACCGCGTTGCAGGCGACTCTTGACGGTCGCGAGGTTGGTGCCCGTTCGCCTGACGATGGCGCGCGGCGGCAGATCTTCGAAGTAGCGCAGGAAGATCGCGGTCTGGTAGGGCTCGTCGAGCTGGAGCACGGCGTTGGTCACGGCCTCCAGGGTCTCGCGGCGCGCCAGGGTGTCCGGCGGGGCGGGGTGCGGCTCGGGCGAGGGCAGCTTCGCTTCGCGCGTGGTGCGGCGCCGTTCGCCGCGGCGCCACTGCCGTACGAAGTTCACGAGCGAACGGTAGAGCCAGCCGCCGAGCGGGCCCGACCGCAGGTGACGGTGCGCGAGCGCCTGGTGGAG
>JAYUCN010000972.1:0-2792 GCA_043740335.1 Planctomycetota bacterium | reverse complement strand
AACCGCGTGGTCGCCAACCCGCTCGAGCCGCGCGCCGCGCTGGCCAAGTACGATCCGGCCACCGGCCGCTCCACGCTCTACACCCCGCGAGCGCGGCTTCGTACTTGAGTAGCGCGTCCTGCGCGCGCCCAAGGCGGTTCATGCAGGAGGCCACGTTGTTGAGGCTCGTGGCGACGTCGGGATGGTCACGGTCGCCATGGAGGCGCTGGCGCATCGCGAGCGCAGCTTCGTTCCTGGGCAGTGCGTCCTGCGCGCGCCCCAGGCGTTCCAGGCAGAAGGCCGCGTTGTTGAGGCCCGTGGCGACGTCGGGATGATCGCGGTTGCCGCAGAGGCGTTGGAACATCGCGAGCGAGGCTTCGTACTTCGGCAGTGCGTCCCTCACGCGGCCCAGGCTCTGCATGCACGAGGCCACGTTGCCGAGGCCCATGGCGACGTCGGGATGGTCGGCTTCGCCGAAGAGGCGCAAGAACATCGCGAGTGCGGCTTCGTGCTTGCGCAGTGCATCCTGCCCGCGCCCCAGGCGTTCCAGGCAGAAGGCCACGTTGTCGAGGTCGATGGCGACGTCGAGATGGTCGCGGTCACCAGACAGACGCTGCAACATCGCGAGCGCGGCCTCGTGTTTGAGCAGTGCATCCTGCACACGCCCGAGCTTCTGCATGCAGAAGGCCACGTTGTTGAGGCTCTTGGCGACATCGGGATGGTCACGGTCACCGAACAGACGCTGCAACATCGCGAGCGCGGCTTCGAACTTGGGCAATGCGGCCTCCGCGCGCCCCAGGCGTTCCGTGCAGAAGGCCACGTTGCCGAGGCTCAGGGCCAGGTCGACATGATCCTGGTCACCGAAATGGCGCTGCTTCATCGCGAGCGAGGCTTCGTACTTCGATAGAGCGTCCTGCACACGCCCAAGGCTCTGCAGGCAGTGGGCCACGTTGTCGAGGCTCGTGGCGACGTCGGGATGGTCACGGTCGCCAAACAGGCGCTGCCTCATCGCGAGCGCGGCTTCGAACTTGGGCAATGCGTCCTGAGTACGCCCCAGGCAATCCATGCAGAATGCCACGCGGTTGAGGCTCGTGGCGACATCGGGATGATCGAGGCCGCCATGAACTGCTAGCCGCAGCGCGAGCGCGCGCTCGTTCGCCGTCAGGGCAACTTCGACCCCCCCCACATCCATGGCGCCATCTCCTACGCTCGAACAGGCCGCTGCAACCCGCTCGCGCTCCGCATCTGTCAGTGCCTTCCCCGCGACGATGTTCAGGAGAGAGAGTGCTTTGGACCACTGCTTCTCGCCGATCAGCCGCTTCGCCTCGGCAAGTTCGTCGACGAACCCTTGTGCACACACAGACGTGCTGCAACAGAGCAAGACCACGAGACGCAGAGCGGGTAGTGGAGTGGGCATCCTGTTCTCCGATCCGCGAATGTAGCCGTCGCGCGGCAAGCTCGCATGCGGTCGGGGTCCGATGCCGAGTGGTGGGTAGGATCGGCGCACTCGTGCTGCGTGCCCTCTCCTGCTCACTCCGGGTTGCCCATGTAGAGGAACGGGGCCCAGTGGAACGGGTCGGGGTACTTCTTGCGCAGCGCCTTCTTCGCGGCGGTGAACGCGTGGAGCCGGTCCTTCTCGCCCGCGAGCAGGCGGCGATAGAAGTCCGTCATGAGTTCCTTGGTCGACGCGTCGTCGACGGCCCACAGCGACGGGATGACGGCGGACGCGCCAGCGTAGAGGAAGCCGAGCGGCAATGCTTGCGGGGCTTCGTCGCGGTAGAGCGGGCCGACCTGCGTGCGGCACGCGGACAGTACGACGAGCCGACACGAGCCGAGGCGACCGCGCCAACGGTACAACAAGTCGTCGAGCTTCAGGAGACCGTCGTCGGTCGGCAGCGTGTGCTCGGGCTGCGCGAGCACGAGCATGCTGAGGCTCTGGCCGGCGAACTCTTCGGCGATGCCGTGGCAGGCGAAGTGCAGGATCCTGGCCTTGGCGGCGAGGTCGAAGACCGCGGGCTCGGAGGCGTCGCCGCCGAACAGGGCGTGCACGCGGTCGTCGTTCTTGGCGGTGTCGCGGAACATGGCAACGATCGCCTTGGCTTCGTCGAGTGCGCCGCGCAGGGGCGCCAGGTGCGCGAGGCGTTCGAGGTCGCCGGCGCGCTCGACCCGTTCCATCTGCTCCGGGTGGCTGAGACTCGCTTCGTGCGCGGTGCGCGCATTCCCCCGTCCGACCTCGATGCCGAGCAGGCCCGGCTGCACTTCGAGTTGCACGACTTCGCCTTGGCGCCAGATCTGCAGCGGGATCGGCTTGTGTTCGCGCTTGCCTTCCTTGACCGCGGCCTCGACCTCTTGGCGAACGGTGCCCAGCGTCGTGTCGTCGGTAAGTTCCTTGCCGTCGTAGGCAAGCAGCACGTCGCGCTCGCGCAGGCCGATGCGAGCGCCTTCGCGGCCTTCGTTCACCTTCAGGATCAGCGCGCCGCGCTCGGGGACCTCGGGTGTCGCCACGGCGATTCGCGGATCGCCGATCGCGAGCAGGTCGAGGCTGGTCGTGTCGTCGCCCGAGTCGCGCACTCGCTTGCGGAGCCAGCACATCGCACTGCCCGAATGCACGTAAGCGATCTCTGGTCCATCGTCGAGCCAGGTTCGTGACTTGCCTTCGACGACGCCGATCGTGAGTGCTTCGAACGGCAACCGATGCAACCCGCGATGCGCGGCGAGCCACACGCGACGGCAGACCTTCACCTTGGCCCAGACCTCGGCGGGGAACAGCGCGGCGAAGAGGCTGCGGCTCGCTGCGGTTGCATCCGCCGCGC
>JAYUCN010000971.1:0-17004 GCA_043740335.1 Planctomycetota bacterium | reverse complement strand
CCCAGCCGAAGCCCTGCTTCTCGCCGAACACCTTCTGCAGATCGAAGAACGCGAGGCGGGCCGTCGGCGTCCAGCGTTCGTAGATCCGCGGCCACGTGCTCTCGTCGTACTCCTTCGTGAAGCGGACCTCGAACGGCTTGCCCCACAGCGCGAGTGCGACGATGGCGGCAGCCGCGGCGGCGATCGTCTGCCAGCGCACACCGACGAGGTGTGCAGCCAGCAAGGGCAGGAGCCCGAGCATCACGATGCAGAGCGGCGTGGGGGCGAGGTAGAGGGCCGGCACCACGGCGGCCGCGGCTGCACTCGCGCCGAGCAGGTCGGCGCCGTACATGCGACCGACCGCCGCGCCGCGCGCGCGCAGGAGCAGAAGGCAGACTGCTGCGCCGAGCAGCAGCATCGGCACGAGCAGGCACGCCATGCATGCGACCACCGACCACGCGCCGAAGCGGTTGCCGATCCAGAGCACCGCGGCCACGGCCGCGGGCAGCGACAATGCGCCGAGCAGAAGCGTGACCGGCAGCACGCGCGACGACGGCGGCCGCAACGCGAACCACACACCGGGGGCGCCGAGCCCGAGCATCGCGAGCGAGATCGACAGGAAGGCCCAGTGGTACCAGAGCACGACGCTGAGCACGCGCGTCACCGCGATCTGGAAGAACAGCACCGCGAACGAAGCCAGCGCGATCGCGAGGAAGTGGCGTCGCGATGGTGCGTCGCTGCGGAGGTCGGGCATGAGCGCGCGCAGTCTAGGTGGAAGCAGAGCAGGTCACAAACGCAGCGACGGCGGCGTCGACGGGTCATGGTCGTCGAACCAGAATCGGTGCGCTGCGAATTCCTGCACGCGATCCGACTTCACGGCGAGCCCCTCGGCGCGCAGCGCCTTCGCTTGCACACGCGCCGCGGCCGTGCCTGCGCGCGCCAACTGGCCGCCCGCGGCGACCACGCGCCACCACGGCACGTCGGCGTCCGCAGCAATCGACGCCATCGCATATCCGACCTGGCGCGCGACGCCTCGACTGCCGAGCGCTTCGGCGACATCGCCATAGGTCGTCACGCGTCCGACGGGAACCTGCCGCACGAGGGCGTGCACCTGGGCATGGAAGCCGGGACCGACGACGCGGCGCGGACCGTGGCGGGCGGGGTCGTAGGGCAAGCGAACGCCTACTGCATGCGCGCGACGTAGGCCTCGATGCGCGCGAGGAAGTCCTTCGCGAGCGACGGCCCTTCGAGCGTGCCGACCTGCACGCCGTCCTCGTAGACCGGCGCCCGCGGCGCTTCGCCCGTGCCCGGCAGCGAGATGCCGAGGTTGGCCGCCTTGCTCTCGCCGGGGCCATTGACGACGCAGCCCATGACGGCGACCTGGAGCGACGCCGCCTGGGGCTTCTTCTTCTTCCACTCGGGCATGCGCGCGTGCAGGAACTGCTCGACCTGCTGGCTCAGTTCCTGGAAGTAGCTCGAGGTCGTGCGGCCGCAGCCTGGGCACGCGGTGACCTGCGGCAGGAACGGCCGGATGTCCATGCCCTGCAGGATCTGCTGCGCCACGCGCACTTCCTGCGTGCGAGAACTGCCGGGCTCGGGCGTCAGCGAGACGCGAATCGTGTCGCCGATGCCTTGCTGCATGAGGATCGCGAGGCCCGCGGTCGAACCGACGATGCCCTTCATGCCCATGCCCGCTTCGGTGAGGCCGAGGTGCAGCGCGTGGTCGGTGCGGTCGGCGAGTGCCTGGTAGACGCGCACGAGTTCCTGCACGCGGCTGATCTTGCAGGAGAGCACGATCTGGTCCTTGCGCAGGCCGAGTTCTTCGGCAGCGGCGGCGGAACGCAGCGCACTCTGCACCATCGCCTCGAGCATCACGGTCGTGCTGTCCTGCGGGATCGAGGAGCGCGCATTCGTCTCCATGAGCTCGTTCAGGAGCTCCTGGTCGAGCGAGCCCGCGTTGACGCCGATGCGCACGGGCTTTTTGTGGTCGACGGCGCACGCGATCATCGTCGCGAAGTTCTTGTCGTGGTTGGCGCCCTTGCCGACGTTGCCAGGGTTGATGCGGTACTTGTCGAGGGCTTCGGCGCAACGCGGGAACTTGCGCAGCAGCACGTGGCCGTTGTAGTGGAAGTCGCCGATGAGCGGCACGGCGAGGCCCTGGTCCGACAGGCGGTTCCGGATCTCGGGCACGGCCGCGGCGGCCTCCTGCGTGTTGACCGTGATGCGCACGAGCTCGCTGCCGGCGAGGAACAGTTCGGCGACCTGCGTCGCCGTCGCCCCGGCGTCGGCGGTGTCGGTGTTCGTCATCGACTGCACGACGACGGGGTGACTGCCGCCGACGGTGGCTGTACCGATGCGGACGGGAACGGTCGGCCTGCGTTCGGGAACGAACATGGGGGCGAGCAGGATACCAGTCCCGCTGCTCGGCTTGCCAGATGTGCTCATCAACCTCGAACGCTGTGCCCTTGAACAAGCGCAGTCGCGCATGGACTCACGACGGCAATGCCGCGATCAACTCGGATTGGAACCGCTTCGCCTCTCCGAGGACGCTTGCAACCTTTGGCCACGCCTTGGCGAGGACGTGCAGTCGCTGTCGATAGTCTGCAGTGCGCTTTCTGAACCTCTTTGCTGTCGGCTGCTGTCCAAGCCGGTTCTCCGGATTGCTGTGACACTCGAACGCGGTTCCCTTTTGTACCTCTTGATCCGTGGGGCAAAGGGCCGTCACGACCCATGCTTCCGTGGCCTTGGATGGGATGCACAAGACGATCCGTGGGGGGATCGTTGTCTCCCCGCCCCAACTCAGCACGACGTTGCGCAGGACCGCGATGGTCGCGTATGCCGGGGGGCATGGCTTCTCGCAGGGCAAGGCTTCGTCGCATGCGGCAGGCTGAATCCCGGCGCTCTCATAGTCCTGGCCAGCAACGTCGGCGTCGCAATGCAGGATCAGCAGGTCGTGGCCAATGGACCACGACTCATCACCGCCAAGGCGTCCTCCTCCACGCTTCGCAGACTGCCTGCACCAGTAGTAGACGCCTGACCAACCGCCGCCGAGGGGACCGAACGCCACCGAGCTCTCCGGTTGGAGTTGCTTGATCACGAACTCACGATCCTCGAGCACGCTCCTGAGGATCGCCTCGACCACGACGAGATCTGTGGGCCCTTCTGCCACCAGGGCAACGCGCACCGGGTCAGACACTTGGTACGGCACCCAAGAGGCCGTTCATCCACATGCGCGACAAGGTCCACTCGTCCCCTGGTCGCTTCTTGATCGCTTCCTGCAGGTCCATCCGGCGGACGATGGTGTGTCCGAGCGAACTGCGATCAACCGTGAAGAGTCGAACACCCGGGTCTTGCAATGGAAGGCCATCGAGTACCGCAGGGTTGTGTGCCGTCAGTAGCCACTGGCACCCGTTCTGGCGATCTGTCCAGTCACAAACCGCGGATGTCAGCTTTGCCGCAAGTCGCGGGTTCAGGGCCTGACCAAAGTTGTCAACCGCAAGGCATCTGGGGGCTTTCGGATGCTCAGCGAGGACCAGGTAGAAGAGGACGTACAATGCACCTTCGCTGGCATCGCGCGCCGTCAGCCTGTTCCGTCCCTCTGCCATGAATCGATCATCGAACACCAGTTCGGCAGATGCCGGAGACACACCGTGGGTCG
This sequence comes from Planctomycetota bacterium, assembly GCA_043740335.1. Lineage (GTDB taxonomy): Bacteria > Planctomycetota > UBA1135 > UBA1135 > UBA2386 > DASVAL01. The sequence continues at coordinate 13,367 of JAYUCN010000971.1, read as the reverse complement.
TCACGACATCGATGGCGGCGGCCCAGTCGATCAAGTCGAGCGCTTCATCCGTCGCATCCTTCGGAACACCCTGAATCGCCTCGGCCAAGCCTTCCCCGTCGAGGCAAACGGGCTCCATCCTGAGACCCATGCCCTGGCCTCGCAAGGCCGGCGTGTTCGGATCGTGAATCGCAAAGTCGCGAAGCTGGTTCATCAGGAGGAGTGCAGGATTCGACGCTTCGAGTTCAACAGTCTTGAGAGCGGCCATTCCCTGTTCCTGGTTGGGCGCCTCGAGACTTGTGGGAGAGCGGCCAACGATCTTGTTGCCGTTGCCAGTCAGCTGTTCGGACTTGAATCGCCATGGTGCGCCGGGGGTACCTGCGGGATTCCACAGTGTGACCGTGTAGTCGGAGTTGTCCGCAAAGGCGGACAGTGCGATGTGTGGCACGTTCGGCAGCTTTGGGAAGGCCGACTTGTAGTGTTCCTCGGTTCCTGGACGCACACCTCGGCGACTGAGGGACTGATCGTCGACTCTGCCCGAAGCAGCAGCACTAAGGACACCAAGCGCTTCGAGGACGTTGCTCTTCCCACTGCCGTTGGCGCCGATGAACAGGTTCACGCGTCCCAATTCGATTGTGACATCGACCAACGACTTGAATCGCGCGATTTTGAGACTGGTCAGCATTGCTTGGTTGCCAGCGACACGGTCGGTTGACGCTGTGCCGCGACATCATGCGAACCGGGGGGAATCACCGCAACGAGCAGATCTGGAACGGGCCTGTCGAGAGTCTCGCCATGCGTCGATGCGCCCCCTTGGAGTGGTTCCCACTTCGAAGTCACGAGTCCTTCGAATGGCTCGCGTGCGGGCTGCTGGGGGTGCTTTCCATCGCTGCGACGCCACTCATGTCCGCGCTCCGGATGCTACCGGTCAGTCGCGGCTGCGCAGCTTGGAGAGCAGACGGATGATCTCGAGGTAGAGCCAGACCAGTGTCACGAGCAGGCCGAACGCCGCGTACCACTCCATGTACTTCGGCGCCTTGTTCTCCTCGCCCTTCTCGATGAAGTCGAAGTCGAGCACGAGGTTGAGCGCGGCGACGACGACGATGACCATGCTGATGCCGATGCCGACGATGCCGGTGTCGTGCAGGAACGGCATGCGCACGCCGAACATGCCGAGCACCCAGCTGACCAGGTAGACAAGGCAGATCGCGCCGGTCGCGGCAGTGACGCCGAGCTTGAAGTTCTCGGTCGCGCGGATGAGGCCCGAGCGGTAGGCGAGGAGCAGCGCGAACAGCGTGCCGGCAGTCAGACCGACGGCCTGGATCGCGATGCCGGGGTACATCGATTCGAAGAAGGCCGAGATGCCGCCGAGCACGACGCCTTCGAGCAATGCGTAGAGCGGTGCCGTGATCGCGGCCCACTGCTTCTGCCACATCGTGACGAGTGCGGTGACGAGGCCGCCGATGGAAGCCCCGATGAGCCACGGATAGAGCCCGGCGGCGGCCGCACCTGAAGTCGGTGGGAACCGGTTCCAGATCCAGAAGGCGCTGCCGAAGACGAGGAAGACGAGCAGGCCCGTCTTGTTGACGGTGCCCATCACGCTCATCGTCGCGGCGGCTGGGTCGGCGCGCAGATCGAAGGTGTCGGCCCGGAGAGCTGGATTGGAGGTGCGCATGGGTTCGTGCGACGCATGCTACCGTGCGCGCGCGCGATGCCAGGACTCCGAGCCGGTGAATCGAGCGCCACTTGCCAGCGGCGCGAGGGACGTCGTCGGGTCGATGCGGTGACCTTGTCGCTCGCGCGCCGACGCGCTAGCGTGCCAACTGATGGCTGCTTCCGCGTTGCCGCCGACGCTCGGCGCTACCGAGCGACGTGTGCTGACCGACTTCGCCGCGTTCCTGCGCCAACGGTTCGGTGATCGCGTGCGCGATGTGCGGTTGTTCGGCTCGCGGGCTCGGGGCGAGGGCAACGAGGACTCGGACCTCGACGTGTTGGCGGTCGTCGACGATCTGACGAACCAGGAACGCCGCGAGGTCTGGGATCGCACCGGCGACGTGATGACGGAGGACCATGTCATCGTCGGTGGGCTGACAATGTCCACGGCCGCCTGGCGCAACCTGTGCGCACGCGAACTGCGTATCGTCGGCGAGATCGAACGGGACGGGGTGCCGTTGTGAACGACCCTGCCACGCGCCGCAACATCGCGGATTCGCTGGCGCGTGTCCTTCAGGCGCCTCGCGGTCGCGGATGCCGCGCTCGCCATCGGCGGCACGGCGGACGATGACCATGTCAGCATCTCGCGCAGAGCTTGGCTTTCCGGAGGCCTGTCCGGCTTGCGGTGTTGCCCTGCACGTAGGCCTGAGTGATCGCCATTCGGTTGGTCCTGGCCCAGCGGCTCGATGGATCGGCTACTTGGCCGCGCCTCTTGGCATGATGGCCGCGATCGGCGGCTTGCTCCTTGGAGTTGGAAGGGGAGGTTGGGGCGTTGGCTTCGGCGCGTGCCTGGCCGGAATCCTGGTGGCGGCCGTCGTGATCAAGATTGCTGCCAGCTTCCCGAGATCCCGGCGGCTCAACTGCACGGCCTGCCGTTGGCAGACGGAGATCGCTTGCGACCAAGATGACCGCCCAACGAGGCGCTGGACGCGCGCCAAGCCGCGTGCCGCCCGGCGCGTGACCGATCCGTTGTTGCGCGAAGGCCTCGTCGATCCGCAGCCCTGAACCGGGGCACTGGAGCCGCGCGCACCGGCAGCCTGGTTCGCCTCGACGCTCGCCTGGCACGGGCCACGCGCTACCATGGCTGCCCATGGGAACGAGTCAGTCGTCGCGCATGGCCATGGCGGTCGTGGCCGCCCTGTCGCTGGCGGTCGCCACGCCCGCGCAGTCGCCCGAGCCCCTCGTGCGCCCGGGACCCCACTTCGTCGTCCACTGGCACAGCGGCGCGTTGCCGGCCCCACTCGCGGCTCGCCTCGCCGACGAAGCGCTCGCCACAGCCGAGAGCGTCTGGCCCAGGCTCGAGGAGCTGCTGTCGCTGCGCACGTGCAAGCCGGCGACCATCCATGTCTACGCCGACGACGCGCCGTTCCGCGCGATCGAGAAGCAACACAGCTCCGTCACGGTGCCGGTCGAGTCGCTCGGTCGATTGGAAGCCCAGGAAGCGCACGTCCTGCTGTGGCCGCACTTGTCGAAACAGGCGCTGGAGATCGTGGGCCTGCCGTCGACGACGAGCCAGGCGATCGTGCTGCGCGCCGCGCAGTTGGTGGCCGCCCAGTACGCACCGACGGCGGCGCGCGATCCGTGGCTCGCGGAGGTCTTCGCCTATGCCGTGCTCGAAAGCCTGGTCAATCCTCGCCACCAGTTCGGTCTCGAGCCCGCCTACGACACGCGGCGTGCGTTCCTCTACCAGTGCATGGAGGAACGCCGCGAACTGCCGCTCCAGGGCACCGTGCTCGACTTCGAGGTGCCCAAGACGCGCCGCGACCTCGACGACGACGAAGAGAACAAGTGCCTCATGGCGCAGATGATGGCAGCAACGGCTCCTGGCTGGGCCAGGAAGTTGTTGGGCCAGCCGGGCAAGAAGCTCACCGCGCGCGCGGAAGTGCGGTTCGCCGCCGTGGAGGCCGTGCTCGGCGGCAACTGGCCGAAGACCGAGGCGCGGTTCGCCAAGCTGTGTCTGACCGTGCGGCCGGTGTGGAAGGAGAACGGGCCGATGATCGCGCGACGCGGCGAGCGCCTCCTGATGGCTGGCGATGTCGATCACACGGCGTCGTTCCACGCCGTGCAGCTGCCGGCGAAGGGGGACTACGCGGTCCGCGGTTCGTTCGAACTCAGGCCCTGCAGCGACGACGCGTTTCGTCTTCAGCTCGATTGGGACGGCAAGACCATGGTCGGGTGCTTCTTCAGCGTCGGGAAGTTCCGCATCGGGCGGTGGGCGACCGGTGGCGAATGGGAGACGCTCATGGAAGGGAAGGCGCCGATCGTGGCCAACCGGCCGTTCGAGGCGGCGGTGGAGGTCGGCACGACGATCCGGGTGGTCGTCGCCGGGAGCGAAGTGGGAACGTGGTCGTGCGGCGAACGGCCGATGCACGGACGTTGGTCCGTCGCGATCAACGACTGCGTGGTCTGGATCGAGAACCTGCGCATCGAGCCGCTGGCGCCGGCGAAGAAGTGACAGAGCGCCACGCGCGCCCATGCTGACTTCGGGACCGCGTGCTACCGTCTCGCGCCGATGGCCGTGCCCCCTGCTGCCTTGCCTGCCGATGCCGGCATCTTCGCGCGCGGCCGCAGCAGGGTGCTGCTGTTCTGCTGGCTCGGTTGGGTCTTCGACTTCTACGACCTCATCCTGTTCAGCTTCTGCAAGCGCGAGGTCGCGCAGGAACTCGGGCTCGATCTCTACGGTGCGGTAGCGTGGATCGAAGGCTGGTCGCTGCTCGCGACGGCGGTGGGTGGGTTTTTGTGCGGGCGCGTGGCGGATCGTGTCGGGCGAAGGCCGGCGATGGTGCTCAGCATCGTCGTGTTCTCGGTGGGGGCGCTGTCGACTGGCCTCGCGAACGGTTTCTGGTCGCTGCTGCTCGCGCGGGTCGTGACGGGGCTCGGCGTCGGCGGGGAATGGGGTGTGGGCCACGCGGTCGTCGCTGACTACTGGTCGGGCGCGCAGCGCGACAAGGTGCACGGCATCTTGCAGGCGGGCAGTCCCGTGGCGATGGCGATGGCGGCGGCGGTCGGTTGCTTCGTCGTGCCGTTGCCCGGGGTCGGGTGGCGTGCGGTGTTCGTCGGTTCGTCGGTGCTCGCCGCGCTTGCGTTGTGGGCGCGCGTGGCGATGCCAGGTCCCGATCGCGCCGTCATCCCGAACGAACGAATCCCCGCGCGCGCGCTGTTCGCGCCGACGCACCGCCGGGCGAGCTGTGTGCTGTTGACTGTGCTCACGCTGCACATGGCGGGGTTCTGGTGCGTCTACGCCGAGCTGCCGGCGGCACTCGTGAAGTTGCACAAGGTGCCGATCCACGACGTCGGCTGGTTCCAGATCCAGGTCAACGCCGTGCACGTCGTCGCCGACGTGCTGTTCGGGTTCCTCGCCGCGCGGCTCGGACGGCTGCGCATGTTCGTCGCGTTCTGCCTCGTGTTCGCACTCGGCCAGTGGCTCGTACTGCAACGGCTCGACACGGTTGCCGCGGACTTCGGCACGTTCACGTTCGCCGTCGCGGCGATGGGGATCGGGGCTGGGACGTGGTCGTGCTTCGGTGCCTTGTTCGGGCAGTACTATCCGGCTGCGCTGCGGGCGACGGCGGCGGCGACGTTCTACGCGCTCGCGCGCGCCGTGCAGTTGCCGGTGAAGCCTGCGATCGGTGAAGCGCTCGACGCGGGCTCATTCGCGCCGGCGCTCTGGGTCGGCATCGTGTGTGCCTTGGTGTCGGCGGTGGTGGTGTCGTTGCTGCCGCGGCGCGTGGCGGAGCCGCACGTCGGCGGACCAGGTGCGTAGGGTCACTTCGTCCGCAGATCGAACTCGATCGGCTCGGTCGACGGCTGGAGCTTCAGTCGGACGATGCGACCGTCACCCTCCACCCACCCCTCGAAGGTCGATCCCGGCAGGTCGACGAAGCGCAACGCGAAGGTGCCGTCGGCGGCAGCGCGCGTGTTTGCCGCGAGCCAGCTGTTCACCTTCGGTGCGATGGCGCGCAGCGCGAGGATCGCCTCGTCCGCGGTTTTCGTGAGGTGACTGGAGGAGTGCACCGAGATGCTGATTGCGGACTTGTCGCGGTCCGCGGGGAGGCGCACCTGTCCGTGCAGGACAGCCAGTGCCTGCAGGTCCATGGCGAGGTCGGCGGAACGGCTGACCTCGAGGGTAGTGTGGGCGAACCCGACGCGATCCGTGACGAACACGCACCAGCGACCGGGCTGCACGCGCGTACGTGCCGAGCCCAGGGCGTCGAGTTGGAACATGTGGGTCGCGTCGTCGGGCTGCCAGTGTTCAGGTGGCAGCGAGAGCATGATCACGTCGGCGTTGCGCGCGGGGCCGCCGGTGGTGTCGCGGACCTCGACGGTCAACATCGGCAGTGTGCGCAGATCGAGTTCGAACGGGCGATCGCGCCTGGGCGTGAGCAGCGCCGGTGCGTGCACGAGCGGCGGTACGCGCCGTGCCTCGGTGCGCGGCGGGGCATCTCGATTCGGCGTGCCGACCGCTGATGGTGGAGTGTGCACGAGCAGGGTCGTTGCTTCGAGGCCGTAAGGTAGTGCGTCGAAGACGAACCAACCATCCGCCGCGGAGCGGGGGTGGAATGTTGCCGGGCGGGCCGTGCCGCCGCCGTGCGTCCGGATGGGCAACGAAGCAGCCAGTTGCACAGCGACCGCGGGCAGCGGCTTGCCCGAGTCGTCGAGGATGCGCCCGCGCCACGAGCGTGCCGCATGCAGCGTGAACGGAACCATCGGCTGCTCCAGCTTCTCCACCATGTGCCCGTCGACGACGATCCCGTGATTCCATCCGCTGACGGCCGCAGCGCAATCGGGTTGCGACGCGAGCAGCAGTGGTCCGTCTGGGTCGTCTGCGGTGAACGGATCCTCGCGGCACGGCACCCGCACGAGTGCGGTTCCATCGGGGCCGGTCGTTCCCACATAGCGCCACTCGGCGAGCCGGCAAGGGTCGATCAGCTGCGTTCTGCTGACGCGGCGCGTGCCGATCGCGGTCCAGCTGTGGACCTGAGCACCGGCGATGGGTGCTCCTTGCGGGTCGACTACGCGCACCGGGATGTCGCGTAGCGGCGGCACGCCAAGGCGGACGTCGCCGGGTTGCGGTTCCATGCGTTGACCATGCAGCAGGTGGCCCTCACGGTCGACGACGAACATCAGCCACGCCGTCCCGATCGGCAGCGTCGGCAGGTCGGCCCAGCCGTCGACGAAGACCAGCGGTTCGCGGTGCACGTGCGCCACAGCCACCGCGACCTCGAAGCGCAGCGGGCCCAGGTGTTGCCACGGCCCGAGTCCACTCACGAGCAGCCGGCTCGTCGATCGCACGTGCAGCGCGCGCAGTTCGAAGCCCGTGCCAGCGCGCACGCCGTTCTTCACTTCGCTGACGGTCCGTGATCCGTCGGCTCCGGCAGGGCCCGCGGCCCAGCACGAGTAGTCGCTGCCGCACAGCAGTTCCGTGCGGAAGCGGCCCTTGTCGTCAGTCGTCACCACGACCCGGTCGGCGTTCGCGAACCGATCACCGATCGGCGGTTCGCTACCCACGAACGTCACCGTCGCACCAGCGAGCGGTTGCCTCGCCGCATCGAGCACGCGGCCCGCGGTGGCCAACCGTTCCTGCGCCGCGAGGCAGCCGACGAGCAGCAGCATGCTCGGCGCGAAGTGCAGGGATGCCGTTCTCCTCGAGGGACGCATGCCGCGCAGAGTAGCACACGAAAGGCAAGCCCCCTTTCCTGCAGTAGCCGCGCCGATGATGCGCGCGCTGTCGACTGCGCGCGCCGTTCCCAACAGGGAGCGAACTGCAAGCCGTCGACCGCGGTCAGGACATCCACGCGGTTCGGCACGATCCCCATCTGGTAGACGATGCCCGGGTGTTGGAAGTCCGCTTCACTGCGCGCCAGAACGCATCGTCGAACGCGCGTTCGTCGTCGCCGCCATGCGCACGAGGCGTCCCGTCACCGTACGAGTGCTGGTTTCCTCTGGCTCGACCACACGAGCAGGATACCCGATGGTGGGAATCACGGAAGCGTGCGGCATCATCGCTGCTCCTGCGGGCCACGGGTGCGCGAGGTCACGTCCGCACCGGCGCCCGGAACAGAGCAACGAACAGAGTGAGAATGCCCGCTGCGCCGACACACGGCAGCAACCAGATCGTGCCCCAGTTCGCGCCGCCGTCGAGCGAGTTCGCCTTGACGATCGCGGTCATCGCTTGCGCGCCGAGCAGCATGCCGAGCCCCTGGGTGACGAGCACGAGCAGGCTCTGCGCCTGACCGCGGATCTCCGGTCGTGCCTTCTGGTCGACGTAGATCTGGCCCGTGACGAAGAAGAAGTCGTAGCAGATGCCGTGCAGCAGGATGCCGCCCAGCACCATCCATCCGGTCGGCGGCGTGCTGCCAGCGGCGACGCTGAAGAGGCAGTACCGCACCACCCACGCGAGCATGCCGACGGCGAGCATCCTCTTCACGCCCAGGCGCGCGAAGAATGCCGGCATGACGATCATGAACACCACTTCAGCCCACTGGCCGAAGGTCATGTAGAAGCCCGGGTTCTCGAAGGCTGTCGCCGCGAACTGGTTGCCGAAGCCGTAGTAGCCGGCGAGCGGGATGCAGATGAGGAACGAGCAGAGCAGGAACACGGCGAACGCCCGCTCGCGCAGCAATTCGAGCGCGCCGAGGCCGACGGTCTCGCCGAGGCTCACGGTCTTGCCGGCTGCTGGCGGCGGCGTGTGCGGCAGCAGGAAGCAGAACAGCCCCATGAGCAGCGAGCTGCCACCGGCGATCTGGAACATCACCGGCTCGCGGTCGGCGCCGAGTCCCTTGCTGACGAGCGTCACGGCCGCGATCCAGCCGAGCGTGCCGAACACGCGCGCGAGCGGGAATTGCTTCTCGGGGTTCGTGATGTGACTGAACGCGACCGTGTTCGACAGACCGAGCGTCGGCATGTAGCAGAGCATGTAGGCGAGGATCAGCCACTCGAACGTCTTGGCGTCGCCCGCCGCTGCGACCGTTGGCACGTACAGCATGATGGCGCCGCCCAGCAGGTGCATGACAGCGAGCACGCGCTGCGAGGCGAAGAAGCGGTCGGCGACGAGACCGAGGAAGATCGGTGAGATGAGTGCTGCGATCGGACCCGCCGAGTAGACCCAGCCCGTCGTCGATTGGTCCCACTTCATGGCGGGCACGAACGTGCCGGCCGTCACGTACCAACTCCCCCAGATGAAGAACTGGAGGAACATCATGACGCACAACAGCGGGAACTTCGACATGCGCCGGGATTCTGGCGCGCGGTCGACGGCCAGGACAGCCCGCAGACGGATCCATGGCGCCAGGCCCTATGCTTGGGCCGATGCGTGTGCCGACGCTTCTTTCGATGACGGTATGGATCGACTCCCTGTCCATGTGGCGGCGGTGGGTGTTCTCCCTGGCCCTGGTCGCGATCGTCGGGCTCGCGGACTTGACGACCGCCGCCGACGTCGCGTTCACGCTCGCCTACCTGTTGCCGGTGGCCATCGCCGCCTGGCACGTCGGCTTGCTGGCCGCCTGGGTCGTGGCCGTCGCTAGCACCCTCACTTCGCTCACCATCGACCTGCTGACCCAGAGCTACATGCCGCACCCGGCCATCCAGACGATCAACCTCACAGGCCAACTGCTGGTGTTCGCGTTCTTCGGTCTGATCCTCGTGCGCCTGCGCCAGCACCTCGCCCGTGAGCACCTGCTCGCGACGACCGACCCGCTGACCGGGCTCGGCAACCGCCGCGCGTTCTGGGACATCGCCGAACGCGAAATCGTGCGCTGCCGTCGCTTCGGCCAGACGTTTTCGGTCGCCTACCTCGACGTCGACGGCTTCAAGGCCGTCAACGACCGCCTCGGCCATCGCCGCGGTGACGACGTGCTCGTCTCGCTCGCGCGGCTGCTCGTCGCGAACGTGCGCGCCGTCGACTGCGTCGCGCGCATGGGCGGCGACGAGTTCGCGCTGCTGTTGCCCGGCACCGCGAGCGATGGCGCGCGCACACTGCTCGATAAGCTGCGCACCTGCCTGGCTCAGGCCGCGTGGAACCAGACCGATCGTGTGCGCTTCAGCATCGGCTGCCTCACCGTGGAGGATGCGACGCTCGACTTCGACGCCGTGATCGCGCGCGCGGATGCGTTGATGTTCGCGGTGAAGTCGAGCGGCAAGGACGGACACCTGCACGAGGTGCTGGCGCGGCCGTCGCAGCCGGTCGCGCGCTGATGCGCGCCGGCCTACGCACCAGAACTACGCGTAGTACTTGCCGAAGCGGTTCTGGAGGAACGCATCGTAGTCGACGGTCTCCATCTTGAGCAGGCCCGCACTCGGCAGCTTGCCCGCGCGCAGCATGTCGACGATCGCCGTCACGCCGGCTGCCGTCGTGATCTGGATGCCGCTCCAGTTCTCGCCGTCGATCTGCTGGTGGTAGATCGTCTTCGCGTAGATGCGCTCGGTGAGCCGGCCCAGGTACTTCCCGGTCGCGCTGACGAAGATCACGATCTGGTCCTGGAACGTCGCCGGCAGGCTCCTCTCGAAGATGTCGCGCAGCAGCCCCTGCTGGTCCTGCATCTGCAGGTCGTGCAGCAGGAACTTCATGAGCTCGCAGTGGCCCGGGAACCGGATCGTCTTGTAGTTGACGTTCTTGACGCGGTCCTTGAGCGTGATCGCGAGCGTGCCGAGGCCGCCCGAGGTGTTGAACGCTTCGTAGTCGACGCCGTCGATCGTGAGGCGCTCGAGCTGCTCGAGCGGCGGCACGGTCGTGAGCTGGCCGTTCTCGACCGACTCGCACGGGTTGTTGTACTCATTGATGAGACCTTCCGTGCTCCAGGTCAGGTTGTACTTGAGGCGGTTGCTCGGGTAGCGCGGCAGCGCACCGACGCGCAGGCGCAGGTCGCTGACCGACGTCATCGAACGCATGAGGTGGTTGGCGACGATCGTGATGAAGCCAGGTGCGAGCCCGCACTGCGGCGCGAACAGGGTCTTGCTGTTCTCAGCCAGTGCCTTGACCTGGTGCGTGACCTCGACGTCTTCAGTGAGGTCGAAGTAGTGCACGCCGTGCGCCTTGGCGCGCTGCGCGATGAGCGGATTGCAATGGAACGGCGCGCAGCTGACGACGGCCCAGGCGCCCGCGAGCAGCACGTCGAGGCTCTGGGCATTGCCGAAGTCCACGACCTGGCCGCGCACCTGGGGGTATTTGCGCGTGAGCTGGTCGACGGCGCCTTGCGCGACGTCACCGATCCGCACCGCGTAGTCGCCGCAGGTGGCCATCAGGTGGCAGACCATGCGCCCGATCTTGCCGGCGCCGAGGATGACGAGTTCGTTCATGGCAGTGGGAAGGGCCGGGCATTGTTCGGAGCGGAGTCGCCGCGCGCAAGCATCGTCGCGTCGTACGCGTCACTTCGGCTTCTTGCCGACCACGATGCTGATCCAGGCTTCGTCCATGTCGCCGCGTTCCTTGCGCCGGAACACGCCGTTGCCACGCAGTGTGGCGGTGTCCGTGCCTTCCCAGAGCACGTGCACGTCCGTGAACCCGGCTTCCGCGAACAGCTCGCGGATCTCCGCGAGCGTCCACAACCGCCAGTCGTACACGAACGCGTCGCGCAGCCGGCTGCCGTCGTTGAACTCGAAGTGGATCGCGCACGTGATCGCATGCGTGATCGGATCGAAGGCACGCTGCTCCCACAGATAGACGAAGTTGCCGAACCGCTTGCGGTCGGTCTTCTGCTTCAGCACGTCCGGCCCGCCCCATGCATCGAGGAACAACAGGCCGCCCGGCTTCAGCGAGCGGTAGCAGTTGCGGATGTAGGCCCCGAGTTCCTGCCGCGTCTTCCACACCGAGTAGCTGAAGTTCAGCGCCAGCACGGCGTCGGCCTGCGGCGAACGCACGTCGAGCACGTTCTTCGCCAGCAGGCAGAGGCGCGTCTGCTGTTCGGCATTCAGCAGCTTCCTCATGTTGTGGATGCGGCCCCAGGCCAGCGTCTGCCAGTGCAGGTCGACGCCGATCGCGCGGTTCTGCCGGTGCCGCTTCACGTGGTGGCAGGCCAGCGCCGCGGTGCCGCAGAAGTCTTCGCGCAGCAGACGCAGTTCGCGGCCCGTGTACTTCTTGAACCAGCGCGCATAGAACGCCGCATCGAGCGGTGGCGACTGGACGGCGCGCTGGTAGAGCTCGTGCCGATCGGCGTTGCGTGCCACAAGGACCTTCTGACGGAACGGTTTCGATCCTGGCGGCGGCGAGCGGCGGCTTGCACCCATGTGCATGTGGTAGCGAATCGGCCACAAAAGCCAACGGTGCTGCCGTCTGCCCTCAACTACTGCAGCACCACCCGCAGCGTGTCGCTGAAGATCAGCGGGCCGATGCAGCTCGGCGGGCCGAGTGCCGCACCCTGCACCGCCAACACGAAGCCGGCGAAGCCGCCCGTGGGGGGCACTGCGAACGAGATCTGCGGGCCGAGCGACGAGAAGACCACCGCCGGATCGATCCCGAGCTTGCAGTTGGGCGGGCAGAGCGTGATCGGTGCCGGTGGCGGCAAGCCGACCAGCACGAACGTCGGGTCCGGCCCCGCGTAGACGAGGCTGCCGGAGATGTAACCGCCCGCGTGCGGCACGCCCGTGCCTTGGATGCCGAAGGCGCCGCAGGCCGTCGATTGCACCGAGTAGCCGCCGGTGGGCGCATGCGCATCGTAGGTCGCGCCGATCACGTCGCCGTTGCGTTCCCAGCCGACGAAGTAGCGCGGTCGGATCGTCGGTTCACTGCCGCCGCCGCTGTGCGCCGAGCAGATGCGCGGGTTCAGATTGTTCGGCGCCGTGGTCGACGAGCTCGACAGCCAGGCGTACGCCTCGACGACACCGATCGCGAGCCCGGTCGCGGTCGAGGGCAGGTCGAGCGTGGCGGCCACGATGTCGTAGGGGAAGAACAGATAGCTCGTCGCGAAGGCCATGGCGAAGCGACTGCCGAAGCTGTCGACGACCGGCGTCTGGGTGTAGGTGTTGCCGAAGCCGACCAGCGTGCCCACGTTGGTGGCAGCGACGGCGGGACCGCTGAGCGAGCGCACACCGGCGAAGAGTTCGAAGAAACCGCCGTTGTCCTGCTGCCAGGCGACCATGAAGTAGCGTTGGTTGCCGATCGGATCCGTCAGCGACGACACCGACGGGCGCTGCATCGCCTGCGTCGGATGCGAGAACCAGTCCGCTTCGGTCCCGATCGGCACGCCATTGGCGTTCACGAGCAGGCCGCGGATGCGATGCGGCGCAGCGGTCGATTGCGCTGGCACCGGCCAGACCACGGGCCATGCCTGTCCGAGCGGCGATGTGATGCCGCAGCTCTTGCTGATCGCCGGGAAGGAGATGTTGGTAGCACCACTGCCGAGCGTGATCTCGCTGCCATTTGGCGTGCCGAGGAAGCTGACCTGCCGGCCGAGGATCGTCGCCGCGGTGATGCCGCCGCGGTGCCAGACGACCTGGAAGCTGAGGCCGAGCGTGGTGGAGTTGTCGCCGCCGACGTCCGGATGGCTGCCACCGTTCTGGCTGATCTGGTACTGGTTGCCCATGTTGTTGCTGCCCCCGACCCGGATGCGTCCCCAGATCTCGCTGGGTGCCGGCAACAATCGCTGGGCGACGACGAGGCAGTAGCCGTACAGCCGGTGGCTCGCGATGCGCGGATCGACCCACGAGTCCGTCGTGTAGTCGATGTAGACGAAGCTGCCGAC
>JAYUCN010000970.1:0-2794 GCA_043740335.1 Planctomycetota bacterium | reverse complement strand
TGCCGGCCGCGGTACTGGTGAGCGACCCGAGCGACGGCACGCGCGCGCCGGGCGTCTACAGCGAAGCCGAACTCTGGCAGCGCTCGGTTGCGTTCCTGTTGTCGATGGACGATGGCGACGGCGCCGTGCGCGACAGCATCTACGACTTCGGCGGCACCGACAGCCTGCCGAACGTCTACGCGGCGGTCACGTGTCTGGTCGGCGAGGCGCTGCTCGCGGCTTCCGCGCGCGTGCAGCGTGGCCAGCTCGTGTTGAGCAGTGCGCAGCGTGAACGCCTCGAGGCGATGCTCCAGCGCATCCTGGCGAACGTGCGCGACGACGCCTGGCTCGCCCTCAGCGACCACGACGAGATCCTGTGGGCGCGTGCCTACACGGTGCGCTTCCTGGTCGCGTGGCGCGCGCGACGATCGGCCGCGGACGACCCGTTGAAGCCCGTGTTGCAACGCGGAGTCGCCGCTGTGCTGGCATTGCAGCCCGAGACGGGGGTGTGGTTCCACGAGTACGGCAACCCGTTCGCAATCGCGACGGCACTCCAGGCGCTGGCGGCGGCGCGCGCGGCCGGGGCCGAAGTGGATCAGGACAAGATCGATCGCGGCATGCGCGCGCTGGCCATGGATCGCACCGAGGCCGGCACGTTCACCTATGGCCACACGAGTCGCGGCACGCCGCGGGAGTCGGAGGAGGCGGCCGCGGGGCGCATGCCACTCTGCGAGTTGGCGATGTTTCTGTTCGGTGCGTCGGACCAGGAACGTCTGCAGGCTGCGGTCGCCGCAGGGCACCGCCATCACGGTTTGATGGCCGCCGTGCGCAAGTACGACGACCACGCCGACAAGTACCACTATGGCGGCTTCTTCTTCTGGTTCGACATGCTGGGCCGCGTCGAAGCGACGTTGCGGATCGAGGACAAGAAGACGCGGGCGGCGTTCATGGCGGCGCAGAAGAAGCTCGTGCTGGAGCTGCCGGAGTTCGACGGTTGCTTCGTCGACAGCCATGAACTGGGGCGGGCCTACGGCACGGCGATGGCGCTCTTGTGCCTCGATGCGATGGCGGTCGAGGGCGGGTAGCGCCAGCTGCCGCGGTCTTGGGTCGTGACCACGACCGGGCATTCGGCACCGGCGACTCGGGGTCGGCACGCCCGGCGGCGGGGTTTGGCGGCATCGCCCCAAAGTGACGGGTGCCAACACGGGCCGCCTCTGCTAAACCATTGCACCGTGGTGACGATGACGTTCCGCCGGTTCTGGATCTGGCTCGGTTTCGCCTTGCTCGCCGCGTGCGGTGGACCGGTGGCTCGTGTCGACGCCGGCACCAGTGCGTCGGGGCAGGGGCCTCTGGCCATCGAACCCACCGTGCTCGTCGTCACGCTGCAAGGCAAGCTGGGCACGCAGGAACTGGCCCGTTGCCACCGCACGCTGCGGGAAGCGGAGGCGCGTGGCTACCAGTGGGTCGTGTTCCGCCTCGACTACTCGGGCAGCCCGGGCGAGGAAGAGGAGAGCGTGCAGGGTCTGCTCGACCGCATGCAGAGCACGAGTACGAAGGTCTCTACGATTGCGTTGCTGAACGGTCGGGTCACCCACGGTGCTGCCTACGTCGCGTTGTGCGCCGACCGTGCCTATTGCATGCCGGGCACGCAGTGGGGCGAAGTCACGAAGCCCGAGCAGGAGTGGGCGGAGCTGCTCAGCGGTGCGCCCGACGCGGCCATGGCGGCGCGGCTCGACTCGTTGCGCGAAGCTGCGACGAGTCGGCTCGAACGGCGCAAGAACAAGCTGCGCCCCGACGCCCAGAAGCTCGCCATGGCGATGGTGGATCCGCGCGTGCGGTTGGTCGAAGCGACCGTGCGCGAAGGTGGGTTCGAGCGCCCGCGCATCCTCGACGCGACCGAACTCGCGGCCCTGCAGGGCAGCGGCGCCACCGTGCTGGGTGAGTCGCCGCTGACGCGACCGCTCGTGATCGACGCGAAGAAGGCCGAAGACTACGGGTTGTCGAACGGGACGCTGCAGAGCCTCGACCAGCTCGCCGAGGTGCTGGCGATCGATCGCAACACGATCGGCGAACTCACCACCAACTGGGCCGAGCACATGGTCGGCTGGCTCGAACTGTTCCAGCCATTCCTGCTGGTGGCGGGCTTCGTGTTGATCCTGTTCGAGGTGAAGACGCCGGGCGTCGGTCTGCCGGGATTGCTCGGGGTGCTCTTCCTCGGCCTCGCGATGTTCCACAGCTACCTGATCGGGCTCGCCGAGGTCACCGAGATCCTCGTGTTCTTCCTCGGCCTCGCTGCCATCGCGGTCGAGATCTTCCTGCTGCCGGGCACCATCCTGTTCGGCGGCGTGGGTTTTCTGTGCCTGCTGCTGTCGCTCGTGCTGAGCCGGCAATCGTTCGTGCTGCCGAGCAACGCGCTCGAAGAAGAGATCCTGCTCGCGAACCTCGCGAACCTGACCCTCATGATCGTGATGGTGCTGGTGCTGGGCTTCATCGCGTGGCGCCTGATGCCGAAAGTGCCGTGGGTCAATCGCCTCTTCCTGCAGCCGCCCGAGCGCTCTCTGCAACCGGCCGGCGGTGGCCTGAGCGGGCTCGGTCTCGCCAACGGCCCGCTGATGGCGCTGGTCGGGCGCAGCGGCAAGGCGGCGACCGTGCTGCGGCCGACCGGCACGATGGAACTCGATGGCGAACGCATCGACGTCGTCACCGAAGGGGAGTTCGTCGAGGCGGGCACCGAGGTCCGCGTTCTCTATGTGCAAGGCAACCGCGTCGTCGTCGTCCGATCGTCGACGACCGACCCACGCGCCGGTGAACGCGC
>JAYUCN010000969.1:0-2798 GCA_043740335.1 Planctomycetota bacterium | reverse complement strand
GGCGTGATGCCGGGCCGCAGCGGCACGCAGCGGTCGACCTCGAGGATCGCGCGCTTGCTGAGCGCGCCGTCGCGATGGAAACCGATGATGCGTTTGCGCCGGCAGTAGTTCCAGCGCCCGCGCCGACAGCCGCGGCAGCGCGGGTCGCGGCAACCGCGCATGGCGAGGCCGCAGACGATGTCGCCGATCTTCATGCCGGCGTGCCCTTCGGCCCCGGGACCGAACGCGATCAGGCGCGCGCTGAACTCGTGGCCCAGCGTGCGCGGCCGCTGCACCCACGCGAAGTTCGCTTTGCCAAGGCAGGCGCTGTTGTCGGAACCGCAGACGCCCGCGAACAACGGTTCGACGAGCACTTCGCCGGGCCCCGGATCGTCGATGACGACGTCCTCGACGGCGAGGTTGCGCGTCGAGGAACCGATGGCGGGATCGATCGCTTCGGTGCCGACGAGGCGCAGTGCGGGGACGGTCGCGGTCATGATCGTGCGGTTGGTGGCAGGTCGGTTCGCCCTTCCTACCACATCCGGTTCTTGACCGGTGCAACGAGCGCGGCAATGCAGTCGCGCAGGCCGGGCGGCAGGGCGAGGGCGCCGAAGTTGCCGCGCACGCGGTCTGGTTGCAACGACCTCGCAGCGCTACCGGCGCCAGCGGACCGCCTGGGTCATGCCGCCGGGGAACGTGCTGGCGTTGCCGAGTACGAGCCACTGCGCGGAGAGGGACCAGGTGCCGTTGCCGACTGTTGGCACTGGGAATGGCAAGTCGATGGCTGCATAGCCCACGTTGTTGCTGTTGAAGTTGGTCGGGCCGGCCGTCAGGGTGCACATGAGTTCGACCGAGGTGCGCAGCTCGCAGCCGGGCAGGCCGAATGGATCGAGCGACGCGGGCAGTGGCACGCCAAGGAACTGGGTCGTCGACAGGCCCAGCAACAGCACCGCGAGTGCGTTCGGCGGCGCATGGGAGAGATGGATGCGCACGCCCGCCGTGCCGAGCGAGGACATGCCGAGGTTCGGAGTCGTCGGCAGGTTGCCGGGACATGCGGGTCCGAGCACTACCGAGGTACGTGGGATGCCGCGGTAGGCGACAATCGCGCCGTAGTCGTGCCCGCATGTCGAGCCAGGTCCGTTCAGCGTGTTGGGATTCGGCACCACCAGGAAGCCAGTGTGCTCGCCCTGCGGGGCACGCAGAACGGTGGTGGCGGAGCCGATCGCGCCAGTGATACCTGCTTGCGCAGGCTGGCCAGTCACGAAGTGCAGCAGGGATGAATCGCGACCCGAGAACACGTGAACTGCACCGTCCACGCCGCCAGTGGGGAAGGCACGTTGACCGATCACGATGTCGGCCATGCCGTCGCCATCGAGATCGACGCCGCGACTCGCGAGTGACCTCGTGAACTCGAACGACGGCGTCATGACCCACTGGTGCAACACCTGCCCGGTCCAGCTCGAAAATGCGCGCGCCACGCCGCGACTCGTGAAGATATTGCCCCCATTGCCCGCCACGAAATCACGATAGCCGTCGCCATCGATGTCGCCGCACTCGGTGACGTTGATGCCGATGTCATCCCCGGGCAGCTCGCCGTAGCAGACGCGGATGTACGCACCCGTCCTGCCGGAGACCACGACCGCTGCGCCGCGACCCGTCGTGTCTCCGCATCCCATCACGTAGTCATCACCGCCATCGCCGTCCACGTCGCCAAGCTTCGCAAACGAGTTCGCGATGGTCAGGGGCGGATTTGCGGTAGCCGACACGTTGCCGAACAGTTGGTAGAGCAGTGTACCGCCGTGCGAGTACGCTCGGACTTCGCCCAGATACCCGTTCGCGTGCCAATCCCCTATTACCAGGTCCTTCAAGCCGTCGCCGTCGAGGTCGAGGTCGCTCAGCATCTGGTCCGCTGGTACTGGCGGCACCAGATTGGGCAAGGACCACAGGACGGTGTCATTCGCGCCGCTGCGAACCTCGATGAAGGCGCCGAAGGGGTAACTCCCGTGGGCAACAGCGTAGTCAGCGATCCCATCCCCATTCTGGTCGCCGGCAGCGGCAATTGACGCGAAGATGCAGGTTGGACAAACATCAGGGACTTCGCGCAGCAACGTTCCATCGCGACCCGACACGAACCAGAGGAGGCTCTTGGGCAAGCCAGTGCCGCACTGTGGATCGACCATCGTCAGCACGTCCTCGTAGCCGTCCTGGTTGATGTCGCCGACGCCCGTCATGCGGTATCCACTGATGTTGCGATCCGGCCTGCCGGTCGCTACCCAGAAAACGTCTTGGGCCGGGACCAGGATCGACAGCGCGATGCCAGCCACAATAGATGCCAAGCGGTTCATGGCAGTTTCACCGACTTGGCATGCGAGCATGTCCCTTCGGTGGTGATCAAGAACGCCATGAGGAAACCAGGCGGAGTCGTGATGGACTGCGTCGGCCCGCTCCAGTTCGGAGATCTCGGCGTCTTGACGTGCACGGTGTTCACCAGGACCTCGTCGTCCATGGTGACGTCCTGCAGCTCGACGTAGCGCTGGTCCATGTCGGAGTGATGGGTCGTCGAGCACGGCCGCATCAACACGACGCGGCTGATCGCCACACCAACTGGCAGCGGCGCATACTCGATGTAGTACTCGGTAGCCCAAGCCAGGCTCATGTAGCCGGGATTCGCCCATGCACCAGCGAACACCGGCACCGTCTGCCCGTTCGCCATGGAACGCGGTTCGTACACCTCCCAGTCCACCACTGTGCCGTTGAGGTCGACGCGAATGTCGCCTCCAGCCGAGACAATCCTGCCGCTGCGCAACGTCCCTGACACC
>JAYUCN010000968.1:0-2798 GCA_043740335.1 Planctomycetota bacterium | reverse complement strand
ACATGATGGACGTGTCGGGCTCGATGGGGCGCGAGCAGAAGGACATCGTGCGCATCGAGGCGTTCTGGATCGACACCTGGCTGCGCCATCAATACAAGAACCTCGAGGTGCACTACATCGTGCACGATGCCGTGGCGCACGAGGTCGACCAGCACACGTTCTTCCACCTGCGCGAGAGCGGTGGCACGAAGATCTCTTCGGCCTACGAACTGTGCCTGCAGCTCGTGCGCGACAAGTACCCGGCCCAGGAGTGGAACATCTATCCGTTCCACTTCAGCGACGGCGACAACTGGAGCACGCGGGACACCGAACACTGCGTCTCGCTGCTGAAGGACAGCCTGCTGCCCTTCTGCAACCAGTTCTGCTATGGGCAGGTCAAGAGCGCGTACGGCAGCGGGCAGTTCAAGAAGGACCTCGACACGGCCTTTCGCGGCGACGACAAGGTCCTGACGACGGACATCCAGGATCGCGAGGGCATCCTGCCTTCGATCAAGGCCTTCTTGGGAAAGGGGCGCTGATGGGCAACCTCACCCCCGAGCTGGCGATGCTGCGCGACGAAGCGCGCGACCTGGCGAAGAGCTACGGCCTCGACTTCTACGAAGTGATCTTCGAGCTCGTCGACCACGACGAGCTCAACATGATCGCCAGCTACGGCGGCTTCCCGACGCGCTATCCGCACTGGCGCTTCGGCATGGAGTACGAGCACCTGAGCAAGTCGTACGCCTACGGCCTGTCGAAGATCTACGAGCTCGTCATCAACAACGACCCCTGCTACGCGTACCTCATGCGCAGCAACGCCATCACCGAGCAGAAGCTCGTGATGGCGCACGTCTACGGCCACTGCGACTTCTTCAAGAACAACGCGTGGTTCTCCCACACCTCGCGCAAGATGATGGACGTGCTGGCGAACCACGGCTCGCGCATCCGTCGCTACATGGACCGGCACGGGCAGGAGAAGGTCGAGAACTTCATCGACATCGTGCACTCGCTCGACAACCTGATCGACCCGTACTCGCCGTACATCGATCGGGGCACGGAGGAACGGGAGGCGAAGTCCGGCGGCGACGACGAGCGCTCGGGCTCGCGCGAGGTCAGCAAGATCGCCGCCAAGGACTACATGGACCGCTACATCAACCCGCCCAAGTTCATGGCGCGGGAACGTGAGCGGCTCGATGCCGAGGACAAGCAGAGCAAACAGTTCCCGGCGCGACCGGCGCGCGACGTGCTGAAGTTCCTGCTCGACCATGCGCCCATGGAGACGTGGCAGCAGGACGTGCTCGCGTTGCTGCGCGAGGAGGCCTACTACTTCGCGCCGCAGGGCATGACGAAGATCATGAACGAGGGCTGGGCGGTGTTCTGGCACAGCAAGCTCATGACGCGGCATCTTTGCGATGCCAGCGAGATCGTGCAGTACTGCGACACGCACAGCGGCACGCTGGCGACGCGGCCCGGCCAGATCAATCCGTACAAGATGGGGGTCGAGCTGTTCCGTCACATCGAAGAGCGGTGGGACCACGGTCGCTTCGGCGCCGAGTACCAGGCCTGCGACGATCCCGATCGGCGGCGGCACTGGCACCGTCCGACCAACGAAGGGCGCGCCAAGGTGTTCGAGGTGCGGCGCATCTACAACGACGTCACGTTCATCGACGAGTTCGTGACGCCGGAGTTCGCCGAGGACCAGAAGATGTTCGTGTATGGGCAGGATCCGCAGTCGGGGCAGCTGGTGATCGTCGACCGCGACTACACGAAGGTGAAGGAGCAGCTGCTGGCCGCGCTCACGAACTTCGGCAACCCGATCGTCAAGGTCGTCGACGGCAACTACAAGAACCGCGGCGAGCTGTACCTCGTGCACGAGTGGGTCGGTGGGGATCTGCAGTTGGAGCAGGCGCAGATGACGTTGACGGGGCTGCACAAGCTGTGGCAGCGGCCCGTGCACATCGAGACGATCGAAGGTGGGAAGGGGCGGCTGCTCAGTTTCGACGGCCAGACGGCGACGAGTGTCGAGGTCACGGCGAGTCATCCGGCGGTCGGGCGGGTCGGTTCGGCGAAGGCTTGAAGAGCAAGACCGGCGGCCACTTCGCTGCGGTTGCATCGCCCTTTCGCGCGTGGGGGCTTGCGGACCTCGCGGCGTCGGCTAGGTTGCCGTGCTGATCCTGCAGTTCCTTTCTGCGGGTGTCGTCGAACCCAGGTAGGAAGGAGCGAGACATGGCACGCCAATCGCTGAGAGAGAGAGAGAGAGAGAGAGACGTAGTTCGTTCTTCGGCGGCTCGATAGCCGTCGCGCTGGGGATGACGTTGGGGGGCACATGTCTTGGGCAGAACCATGACAACGCATGGGAAGGGCCCTATCAGCCGGTCCCCGATCACATGCCTGGGGTCGGCCAGGCGGACTGCTGCGAGCTTGCGCATGCGATCCTGATCGGCAGGCCGGGTGAAGCCCAAGGCAAGGTGCTCGTCATCGAGGGCAATGGTACGCGGTGGCTTTGGAACCCGGCGGCGCCGAACAGTGTGAGCGGTGAGACGAAGTGCGACACTGTTGTCGATGACATCATGTTCTGCGCCGGCCACAGTGCCGACGGCGATGGGAACATCGTCCTGATCGGCGGGACGAGGTTGCCGAATGCGAACGGGTCGTGTTGCACACCGCAGCCGCAGTTCTCGTACGTGTACTATCCAGACATCCTCTGCTGGTCGGGGAACTTCCCCCTGTTCGTTCCGAACCTGTCGCCGCCGCTGCCCGCCAACTGGCAGAACGTGGGGTTCTACTACCCCGGTTCGCTGCGCCTCCCGAATGGCTGG
>JAYUCN010000967.1:0-2802 GCA_043740335.1 Planctomycetota bacterium | reverse complement strand
GTTTCTGCAGTGACCCCGTCGCTGGACTCGCGGCGGCGCGGCGCGTCGCACTGGCGGCCCACACAAACCGGTCGCGCACGAAGCTCCATGCTCCCATGTTCGCGGGCTCTTCCTGGCACCAGACGAACGGCGCCTTGTCGTACGTGCGCTGCAGGGCCAAAAGCGCCGACGCGGGCCACGGGTAGAGCAACTCGACGCGCACGAGGGCGACCGAACGATCGGCCCCGCGCGCCTCGACGAGGTCGTAGAAGACCTTGCCCGCGCAGCATACGACCCGCCGCACCTTGGCCCCGTCGACGACCGTGAGATCGTCGCGCACGGGCACGAAGGTCCCTTCCGTCATCTCCGCGGCCGCGGAGCCGGCTTCCTTCTGGCGCAGCAGGCTCTTCGTCGTCATCACGACGAGCGGCTTCCTCTCGGCATCGAGCGCCTGCGCGCGCAGCAGGTGGTAGTAGCTCGCGGCACAGGATGGATTGGCGACGCGCAGGTTGTTCTCGGCGCAGAGCTGGAGGAACCGCTCGGGACGCGCCGAGCTGTGCTCGGGCCCCTGGCCGTCGTAGCCGTGCGGCAGCAGCAGCACGAGCCCTGAACTCTGCGCCCACTTCGCTTCGCC
The DNA here is from genome assembly GCA_043740335.1 of Planctomycetota bacterium. Lineage (GTDB taxonomy): Bacteria > Planctomycetota > UBA1135 > UBA1135 > UBA2386 > DASVAL01. The sequence continues at coordinate 2,189 of JAYUCN010000967.1, read as the reverse complement.
AGCGGCGAGGAACTGGTCGATCTGGATCTGCGCGCCGTTGCCGAAGTCGCCGAACTGCGCTTCCCACAACGTGAGTGCGTGCGGCATAGCGGTGCTGTAACCGTACTCGAAGCCGAGTGCTGCCTCCTCGCTGAGCAGCGAGTCGACGACGACGAACGGCGACTGGCCGGCGGCAAGATGATTGAGCGGCACATAGCGCCGCCCATTGCTGGCATCGTAGAGCGTCGCATGGCGTTGGCTGAACGTGCCGCGACCACTGTCCTGGCCCGCGAGGCGCACGGGCACGCCGGCCGTGACGACACTCGCGAACGCGAGCGCTTCGGCGGTCGCGAAGTCGACGGGCTGTCTACCCGCGAGCATCTCGGCGCGGCGCGCCAACACGCCCTTCAACTTCGGGTGCGGCGTGAAATCGACCGGCCACTCGAGCAGGCGCGTGTTGAGCCGCTGCAATTCCGCGAGCGGCACCGCCGGTACCGCGGGCAGCCATTCCCGTTCGTCGATCGCGATCGGCACCACGATCGGCGGCGGCTCCGTCGCCCGCACTTCGTCGAGCGACTCCTTCAGACGTTGCTGCACCTTCTGGTCGTAGCCGGCAAGCTCGTCCTCGCGCAGCACAGAGGCCCGGATCAGGTAGTTCTGGTAGATCCTGCGCACGGTCGGGTGCGCCTCGATCTGGCGGTAGAGCAGCGGCTGCGTGTAGCTCGGTTCGTCGCCTTCGTTGTGGCCGTGCCGGCGGTAGCAGACGAGGTCGACGACGACGTCTCGGTGGTAGCGCGCCCGGTAGTCCATGGCGAGCCGGATCATGCGCACCGCGGCCAGCGGATCGTCGCCGTTGCAGTGGAAGACCGGCGCCTGGATGCCTTTCGCCACGTCGGTGCAGAACGGCGTGCTGCGCGAGTCCTGCGGCGAAGTCGTGTAGCCGATCTGGTTGTTGACGACGACGTGCACGGTACCGCCCGTGCGGTAGCCGCGCAGCTGCGACATCTGCAGCGTCTCGAACACCACGCCCTGGCCGGCGAACGCCGCGTCACCGTGGATGAGGATCGGCAGCACCTGGTCCCAGGGCACGTGCTCGACCGCCCCGGGGAGCTGCTCCTGACGCGCGCGCGCCATGCCCTGCACGACCGGGTCGACGGCTTCGAGGTGGCTCGGATTGCACGCGAGTTCGAGCGCCACCGATCGACCCTGCGCCGTGGTGTAGTCCGCAACCGCCCCGAGATGGTACTTCACGTCGCCGGAGCCCTGCGTCATCGACGGATCGAGCCAGCCTTCGAACTCGCCGAAGATCCTGGTCAGGTCCTTCTTCAGCACGTGTGCCAAGACGTTGAGCCGGCCGCGGTGCGACATGCCGAGCACGACACGCTGCACGCCGAGTTCGGCGGCGTGGTCGAGCAGTGCGATCAGCACGGGGATCAGCGTGTCGCCGCCTTCGAGCGAGAACCGCTTGTGGCCGACGAAGCGCGTGTGCAGGAACTGTTCGAACGCCTCGGCCTCGACCAGCTTGTCGAGGATCTGGAGCTGCACGTCCTTGCTCAGCGGTTCCTCGTTGCGGTTGCCCTCCATGCGCTCGCGCAGCCAGTTGCGCTGTTCGCGGTCGGCGATGTGCATGAACTCGGCACCGACGTGGCGGCAGTACGTGAGATGCAGCGTCTCCTGGATCTCGCGCAGCGTCGCGAACGGCTTCTTCAGAACGCCGTCGCTGAAGAACGTGCGCTCCTTGTCCCAGATCGTCAGCCCGTAGGTCGACATGTCGAGCTCGGGCCAGTCCTTCGGCTCGAACTGGAGCGGGTCGAGGTCGGCGAGCACGTGGCCGCGCACACGGTAGCTGCGGATGTAGGTCATGAGCCCCGCGGCGCGCTCGAGGTTCTCCGCTTCGCGCAGGCTGCTGCCGAGCGGCGGCCGGCGGTCGGCACTCCAGTGCACGGGCCGGTAGGGCACCTTGAGCGAACAAAAGCACGCTTCGTAGAAGCCATCGTCACCGAGCAGCAACTTGTGCAGAACGTCGAGGAACTGCCCCGACTCCGCACCCTGGATGACGCGGTGGTCGTAGGTGCTCGTGAGCATCATCACGCGCGACACGCCGAGCTCGGTCAACGTCTCGGGGGCCGCACCGTGGAACGCGCCCGGCACCGTGATCGCCCCCGTTGCCAGGATGAAGCTCTGGCCGACCATGAGGCGCGGCAACGAAC
>JAYUCN010000966.1:0-2805 GCA_043740335.1 Planctomycetota bacterium | reverse complement strand
GTGGCTCAGGAAGCGCTGCGGACCATCGCGGCTGCCGGTTGCACACGGGGGGCGCAGTATCGTCCGTCCGCGGCCACGGGGCCGACGACGACGAGCGTCTCGGGCCAGAACGTCACGCGCGGCTTCAGGATCGAGGAGTCGGGGAACAGCAGCTTGAGCTGGCGCGCGGTCAACAGGTGCACGTCGGAGTAGTCGTTGCCGGAGCGGTAGCGATGCTGCACGTGGTTGTAGGCCCACAGCCGCGCGACCTTGTGCATGAGCCGCGGCGGCAGCCACGACAGGAACGGCATGCGGGCGTGGAACTCGAACGGATACCAGCGATTGGGCGTGGTGAGGAACCAGCGCTTGCCGACACGGCGCACTTCGTGAGCCATGCGCTGCTGGTCTTCGAAGTCGCCGACGTGTTCGAGCACCGCGTTGCTGTAGACGAGGTCGAACTCCTGGTCGCGGAACGGCAGCTTGCGCGCATCGGCCTGCACTGTCTCGATGGTCGGGTAGGCGGCGCGAATGGCTTCGAGGTGTGCCGGCAGGATGTTGACGGCCGTGATGCGGCTCTGGTTCTGGAAGCGCTCGAGCACCTGGCGGCCCTGATGGTCGACCTGACTGCCGATGTCGAGCACGCGCTCCGTTCCCTGCAGGGGCAGGTACTGCTGGAGCATGGCCATCTTGATGCGGCGCGACCGTTGGGACAGGCGTTCGAAGATCGCGGTGACGGACATGGGAGTCGCGGATGATAGCCACTTGGTGGTGCCGTTGTCTCGTCGACGGTCAGGGCGTGGCCGGCCCATCCATGAGGGCACCCGTTGCGCGCCACCGCACGACGCGATGCAGCGACCGCAGCGCCAGCTCGGGCGGGCTACGGGCGTTCGCGCACGAGGAACGTGAACGTGCCCTTGGCGACGAGCCGATCGCCTTGGCGCACGACGCTCTCGCAGACGCCGATCGTGCCGCCGATGCGCAGGGGTGTGGCCGTAGCGAGCAGCGGTCCACCGGCGGCCGTGGCGGCGCCGAGGAAGTTCATCTTGAACTCGATGCCGGTCATGCTGCGCTGCGGGTGCAGCTCGGGCCACAGCAGGTAGACGGCGGCCGTATCGGCCAGCGCCGTGAGGATGCCGCCGTGTACCACGCCTTCCTCCTGCAGGAACTCGGCTCGCACGGGCAACTCGACTTCCACGCGTGTCGCACTCCGGAGGCGCAGTTCGAAACCGAACCAACGATTGCACGGTGTGCTCTGGAAGCGCTGCGGCGTGTCCACGGCGCCGACGCTAACATCGCGCCGATCCCGCCGTCCAGCCCGCACCGCATGCCGTTCCCGACCTTGCTGCGTGATCCGCGCGACCGTGTGCCGGTGATGCTGTCGCTGCTGCCGCCGGTCGCGGTGCTCGCATGGCCGGGCTGGGTCACGGTGGCGCTCGGACTCTGGTGGCTCGGCAACACGGTGTCGCACCAGGCGGTGCATCGGCGGTTCTTCCGTGCTGCCGCGCTGGAGCGAGCGTGGTCGCTCTGGCTGTCGCTGCTGCTCGGCGTGCCGCAGCGACTTTGGCAGCAGCGGCACCTCGCGCATCACGCCGAGCGCACCTGGCGTTGGCGGCGCGACGCGCAGCTCGTGCAAGAGGGTGTGGTACTCCTGGTCGTCTGGTGCAGCTTCGTGCTGCTCGCCCCGCGGACCTGCCTCGCCGTCTACTTGCCTGGTGTGTTTGCCGGCTTGCTGCTGTGCGTCGTGCACGGCTACTTCGAACATCGGCCCGGCACGACGAGCATCCATGCGGGGTGGTGGAACACGCTGTTCCTGAACGACGGTTACCACGTCGAGCACCACGCCTCGCCAGCACGCCACTGGCGCGACCTGCCGCAGTGCCGCAACCAGGCCGCGCCCACGAGTCGGCTGCCGCCGGTGCTGCGCTGGCTGCAATGGTCTCGTTCGACGTCGATGTTGGATGCGGCAGAACGGCTCGTGCTGCGCTGGAGCCTGCTGCGCTGCTGGGTGCTCGCCGTCCACCGTCGCGCCTTCGTCGCCACGCTTGCCACCGTGCCAACGCCCAGGCGCGTCGTCATCATCGGCGGCGGGCTGTTTCCGCGTTCGGCGATCCTGCTGCGGGAACTGTTGCCCGCGGCCGAGATCGTCGTGCTCGATGCCGAACGCGAGCACCTGGACGCGGCGCGGCCCTGGCTGCCGCCGGGGATCGTGCTGCGGCATGGGCGCTACGAGGCCGGGCAACGCCTCGATGCCGACCTCGTGGTCGTGCCGCTCGCGCTGGAGGGCAGCCGTGCTTCGTGCGTCACGGACCCACCGGCCCCGATCCTGCTCGTGCACGACTGGCTGTGGCAGCGGCGCGGCGAAGGCTGCATCGTCGCGTGGTGGCTCTGCAAGCGCCTCTACGTCGTGCGGGCCGACGCGCGGCCGGGGGTGCAACCAGTGGTGCAGTCGGCATGAATCGCGGCTGGACGGCGAACGTGCACACGGTGCAACCTGGTGGTGGCCCCGTGCTGGCGGTGGTGCTCGCCATCGGTCGCGTGCGGCGCGCCCTGCTGCGGTGCGTTCGCCGACGCTACGTGGAACGCATGCGCGCGCTGCGCACCGGATCATGTCCCGACTGCCCTCACGACGTGGTCGACGGTCGCGACCTCGTCTGGGTGCGCAACGTCTGCGGCTACGAACTGCCGGCCGAACACCGCGTCGATCCGTTCCGCGACCGCTTTGGACTCGTGCGCCTGGGCCGGCCGGAACTGTTCGCATGCGCGGTGCTCGGCATCACCGGCGCGGTCGGCCTCGGCTTCCTCGTGTGGTGGCTGGCTGCCGTGCCG
>JAYUCN010000965.1:0-2807 GCA_043740335.1 Planctomycetota bacterium | reverse complement strand
GCGGCGAGTCGTGCGGCAGCGCGTTCGATGACCTTGCCGTCGATGCCGCTGGTCTCGGCGACATCGCGTTCGTTGCCGGTCGGTACCTGAGGGCTGGTGGCGACGCCGTCCGGTCCCACTTCGAAGTGCAACGAAAACACCGCCGACTCGAAGCCGAGCAGCGGCGAGGGAACGATGACTTCGTCAGGTGCCAGCCGGCTGAAGCCGCGCGTCCACGCCGTGACCGCCGGCGCCAACGCCCGATACTCCGAGGCTGGCCGCATCGCCTCGCGCGCGAGCTGCGGCGACAGCCAGCTGTCCATGCGCCACAAGGCGAGGCGCAGCTTCTCGTGCAGTTCGGCCTGTCGGCGCGCCTGCAGTTCATCGCTATCGAGCCGTTGCAGCGTCGTCGTCTGCCACGACAGTACCGCCAGCAGGAGCAGCACGGTGGCGACGAACCACGTCCACGCCCGCGTGCGCCAGGCGTTCACGACGCACCTCCCGCCGCGAGCATGTAGCCCTTGCCGCGCACTGTCAGCACGACCTGGGGTGCTTCTGGTGAGTCTGCCAGCTTCTCGCGCAGGTGCACGACGTGCATGTCGATCGCGCGCGTCGCCGTGTCGCCCGAAGGCAGGCCCCAGACCCGCTCCAGCAGTTCGCTGCGAGCGATCGCGCGGCCGCGGTTCCGCACCAGGTAGCGCAACAGGTCGGCCTCCTTCTCGGACAACTGCACGCGACTGCCGTCGACACGTTCGATCTCACGACGATCGAAGTCGACGGCACGTCCTGCGATCACGATCCGACCGATGTCGGAGGGCCGCTCGGCGCTGCGGCGCAGCACGGCAACGACGCGCGCGAGCAGTTCCTTGCTCGAGAAGGGCTTGACGACATAGTCGTCGGCACCCGTCTGGAGGCCGTGCACCCGATCGTGTTCGGCACCGCGCGCGGTCACGAGGATCACGGGCAACGCCGCTCGCGCGCGGCGGATCTCGCGCAGGATCTCGAAGCCATCGCGACGCGGTAGCACGACGTCGAGGATCGCGAGGTCGAGCTGCGCCGACAACGCACTCGCGAGCCCTTCCTCGCCATCGGCACACGCGATCACCACGTAGCCGGCGAACTGCAGCGCATCGACGAGCCCGCGCCGGATGGCGGGATCGTCCTCGACGACGAGCACGGTCTTCTTGGTGGTCACGGAATCAGCGTAGCCCGAACCGGCGATCTTCGGTGCCACTCTCGTGGCAACGCATGCAGGAGGCGACGCGGCCGGCGGCCGTGACGACGCCGTCGCGATCGATGGCGCCGTAGACCCAGCCCTGGTCCGTGCCCGGCGTTTCCGCGGCGAGCTTGTGCATGACGAAGAGACCCGCAGCGTCGCCCGCGTGGCAAGTGGTGTCGCCATCGCGGTGCACGAGTTGCCCCATGTAGCGTTTCGTCGCGGCCGTCGACTCCTTGGCTTCGCCGGGCAAAGCGACCCAGGCCTCCTTGACGAGCGTCTGCCCCACCTTCGCGGGTTCGCCGGCCTTCACGTACTCGAGGCCGTCCGCGAACCTGGCATAGAGCAGGTAGAGCTTGCCGCCGTGCTCCTTGTCGGCCTGCGAGAGTCGTACGGACGGGGGCGGCGGCATCCGGCAATCCGTCGGTGCACGGCGCGGCGAGCCCGTGACGCAGACGAATCTCGAATAGTCCCGCACGGCTTCTTTGACGATCGGCACGAACGGCGAATCGACGTCCTTCGTGGCGGGCGCCGGTGCAGGGACCGGCTCGACCTTGCGCTGGAACCCGCGTGCCTCAGCCTGCTGACGCACCGACTCGAGCACGGCCTGTTCGAACAGCTTCTTGCCGGCCTCGCCGAGCTTCTGCAGTTCCTGCTGCACGTGCGCATCGCGCTGCTTGCCGAGCGCGTCGATCTGCTGCTTGAGACCCCCGCGCTTCTTCTGCTGCGCGGCCACGTGCGCGCGCAGCTCGTCGAGCGACAACTTGCGCAGCGCTTCGGACAGTTCCTCCTTCTTGATGTCCTCGAGCTTGAACTTCGGGTCGGCGCACGCATCGACGAGGTCCCAGTGCGCATTGCTGTAGAACGTGCTCGCCTTGGTCTGGCAGCGCGATGCGGCGGCCGCCGTGTTGAGGCCGGCAGCATTGCCGTCCTGCGTCGCCTGGTTCTGCACCCAGACGCCGGCCTCCTTGCCGTACGGCACGTAGGTCGTGTTCATCGCCGTGCTGAGTTCCGCGAGCTGCGCGTCGAACGGGGTGGCGACGACGAACCCGTTGTCCTGTTCGATCGCCGCGAACTGGCCGTCGGCGAGCTTCGCGACCTCGCGCCAACCGCCTGCCTCCTCGTGAGCCGGGTTGCCGCAGTAGATCGTGTTGACGACGATGCCCTTGCCGATCGCGGCTCGGCTCTGGCTCGGACCGTCGATCTTGGGATCCTGCGTCGCAGCTTCGTTGCCGGCCACGAACATGAGCTTCAGCGCCTGCGGGTCCGTCGACCATGCGAGTTGCTCGAGGGCGGCGTGCATGACGCGCGCGACGTACTCTTCGCCGCCGTTCGTCGTCAGCGCGAACAGCTTCTGGGACACCGTGTCGAGGTCGGTCGTGAAGCCCGTCTCGACGCGCACCCAGCCCTTCTCGGCTTCGTACGCGCTGCAGCCGTAGGTCAGCAGCGCCACGCGCAGCGACGGTGCCGGTCGCAGCGTCGCGAGGTCGTTGACGACGGCCCAGAGGTTCTGCCGGGCGGCGTTGAGCAGGCCGTCCATGCTGCCGCTGATGTCGAGGCAGATGGCGAGGTCGATCGGTCGCTGCGGGGTCGCTGCGGTGGCCGGCACGAG
>JAYUCN010000964.1:0-2819 GCA_043740335.1 Planctomycetota bacterium | reverse complement strand
GTTGGTGCCCAGCGGCAGTGGGTAAGGGAGGGTGGCATCGTCAGCCTGGCTGAGCGGCACGCCTGGGATGCCCGTCAGGTTGATCGGACCAGCGCCACCGACGACGGTGTACGTGGTCGGTGCCGGGTAGACATTGGGAATGAGCGTGAGGCCGCTGAGCAGGTCGACTTGACCTGGGTCTTTGAGATCGAAGTACTGGTCGTGCGCAAACAGTTGGTAGAACGCGGAGCACGAGCCGCCGCACGCGGCGCCGATGCGCTCATTGCGCGCCGGGAGCAGGGCGGGGTACCCGCCGGGGCCCGCGTAGTTGACCTGGATCACCGGCGGCAGGGACGAGAGGGTGCCCGGCGTGGTCACCGCCGATACCGTCGTGAAGACGGCCCTGGCGCGGACCAAGGCAAGGACACCCGTCGTGTCCTGGATCTGCATCATCGTGGATGCCTGGGGATCCGGAGCGGCCGTTGCTGTCAAGTAGGTGATGTCCACCAAGAAGTTCACCTGGGGGAACAGGGCCGACGCGGCGGTTGGGTCGTAGGGGAACGGCGCCGCGGGGGCCGCGGCAAAGTCCAGGTCGATGCAGTAGTTGTTGGGAGCGCTGCCGATGGACGGGGCAACCGTCACGAGCGGAAACACCTTCGTGCCGATCAGCGTCGACGTGGCTGGCAGGATGTTCGTGGCGAACGCGGCGGCCAGGGGAGCCGCCGAGGCCAAGCTCGTCGCGTAGACATTCACCAGGACGCCCGTGTAGGTCTGGCCGCCGACATTGTGTTCGGTGTCTTCACCACGGAAGCGCAGGTTGTTCACGGTCATGACGCCCGCCACGCCGTTGGCGGTGAAGTGGCTGGCGTCGTAGAGGATTTGGAAGCGGCGTCCGACTAGCGTGGCCGGTCCCCAATAACTAGTGGTACCACTGGCGTGGGCCTGGGTGGCGGACTCACCGAGGTGGTGACTGTCGGGCAGAAGGACCAACGACTGGGCGTTGAGAACGCCGGCCAAGGCGGCGACGGCGAGCAGTGGGCAGGTTGTTTTCATGGGACTCTCAGGTGCGAACGCAGCTGGCTTTCGCCCAACACGGGCGTCTGGGAAGGGCCAGCCGGGACAGAAGTGTGGCACTCGATGCATGGGACGATCGCCACGCGCGCAAGGTTCCGTGCGACGGGACTTGGTTGGTGCGATGCGTTTCTGCGCATGACCATCATCTCGCGACGGCGGGCCGCTGTTTGGACTGTGATCTCGCCGATCCAACGGGAGCGAGGAGCGATCGACGACTCACCTCGCCTGTGGGTTCGGAGTCGCGCACTCAGAAGGCGTTGCCGAACGCGAGGGTGAAGTTGGTACCCTCGTCGCTGTAGCCGAAGTCGACGCGGAACACCGCCTCGCGCGAGAACGCGATGCGAAGGCCAAAGCCGTAGCTGTCGAGGAACTTGCCGTCGTGCAGGTCCTCGATGCCGTTGGCGACGGTGCCGCACTCGTAGAAGAAGCCGAGGCCGATGCGTTCGATGCGGATCGTGTCCGTGAAGGTGATGCCGCGCGGCACGAGGCTGATGCGGTACTCGACCGAAGCATGCGCGGCGGCGCGGTCCGTGAAACGGTTCTGGATGTAGCCGCGCAGCGTGTGCGTGCCGCCCAGCGTCGGCAGGCTGTAGAACGGCAGCTCGCCGACGGTGTCCTGCACGAACGCGCCGAACGCGAGCACGTCGGTGGGTGGGTTCTCTTCGACGCCCTGGGCGCCACGATGCAGCAGCGGCGGCAGCGGGAACACCTGCTGCGCGTCGATGCCGAGGATGCCGCCGAATTCGCCGCCCGTGCCGTAGGCGAGGTTGGCGATGCCGCCGATGCGCTGGCCTTCGTAGGGCTGGTGCAGGCAGTCGCGCGAGTCCCGGCCGAAGTTCGTGAGCAGCCAGAGCTGGTCTGTCCCGTCGCCGTCGGCGAACTCGGCAGGGAAGCCGCCGACCTGGTCGTTGGTGCTCGGCACGCCGGTGACGCGGCCACGCGACAGCCCATGGTGTTCGGCCTGCAGGTCGGCGCGCACGAGCCAGTCACTGCCGGCGTCCGGCAGGGACGTGCGGATGCCGAAGCCGGCACCGGTCGTTTCCTCCGTGTAGCTCGTCTCCGCCGTTTCCAGCCTGCGGCTGCCGAGGCCGAAGAAGCGGCGCGTCAGGGTCTTCTCGTAACCGAGGCGTCCATAGAGACGGCTGCGCTCCTCGCGCAGCACGCCGCCGTTCTCCAGGTCGCGCACGTCGAGCCAGCGCGACCAGTTGATGCGGTAGGCCTGCTGGCCCTCGGCGGAGTACGTGAACAGCATGTTCGCGAACTCGCGGTAGCGCTGGTCGCGGAAGTCGACATCCGTGAGCGCGAAGCCGCCGCCAAAACCGATGTCCTCTTCGCGGAACACGATCGGCGACAGGAAGCTGCTGACGAGGAAGCGGTCGAGCACGTTGCCGGGCTTGATGCGACCGGGTGGCGTGTAACGCCAGCGATCGGCGTGGGCGAGGTCGGGCGGGAATGGCGGCTTCGGGATGCGGCCGTCGGGGTCGAGGCCCTCCAGCGGGTCATAGCGGGTCACGTCGTTCTGGGCAGCGAGCTCGGCAGAGGCGGCGAGGGCTGACAGCAGCACCGCCTGGGCGTACGGGGGGAAGCGCACGGCGCGCATCGTCGCGATCGGACGCAGTTCTGCAACGGCGGAGCGGCGTTCGAGGTGAGGCGGACGAGTGGTATGGTGAATGGATGCGCAGCCTCGCCCGAGTTGCTTTCGTCGTCGGTGTGCTGGTGGTGACTGCGGCTGCCCAGGGGACCTTCGACTATCCAGCACTGCTCGA
>JAYUCN010000963.1:0-2821 GCA_043740335.1 Planctomycetota bacterium | reverse complement strand
GCACCGACCAGCGGGCGATGATCCGTTCGAAGAACGATCTCGTCTCTGCCGTCGTCGAGCAGTGTGCGTTCATCGATGCGCACGGCGGCGTGCCCGTGATCCTGCCGATGCCGTGGCTCTGCGCGCAAGGGGCGAGCGAGAACGACTTCGTCGACGTCTATGCCGGGATCGTGGCCCACGTGCGCGGCCCCGTGTTCGTGCACTGGCTCGGCGCCATGTTCCTGCCAGCCTTGCGCGGTTACTTCCCGGGCCGCAGCTTCCAGCGCGTGATGGCGCTCGATCCGGCGGTCGTGCGCGGCTGCAAGTTGTCACTGCTCGACGCGGACTTCGAAGTGCGTACGCGCGCCGAACTGCTGCCGCGCGAACAGATCGTGCTCACGGGCGACGACTTCCACTTCGGTCGCATGATCCTCGGCAGTGGGGGAGCGCCAACGGCGTGGACGACGATCGGTTCGCGTCGGGTGGCGCTCGGCGATTGGAGCCACGCCCTGCTCGGCATCCTCGACGCGATCGCGCTGCCGTCGCAGCAGGCGCTGCAGTGCCTCGCGGGGCGCGACGCGGCGGGGTTCCTGCGCATCATGGACCGCTGTGAAGAACTCGGTCGCCACGTGTTCGAAGCACCGACGCAGCACTACAAGGCGGGCCTCGCGTTCCTCGCGTGGCTCAACGGTCTGCAGGACGAGTTCCTGCTCGTGAACGGCGAGGAGCGCTCGCGCGACCGTGCGCACTACGAACGTTGCGCAGGACTCGCACGGCTTGCCGGCGCGGTGCTCGACCCCGTGGCCTTCGAGCGCCGTCTCCTGGCGTTCGCACAGGCGCCGTGGCCGCCGCCAGACTGATCGCTTCACGCAAAGGCCCATCTCTGGCACGCTGCGCTCACCGCGAACCCGACTACACCCCCGCGACGAATGCCATGGCCCCAAAGCCACTTGACCGTGCCGAACTGATCGCCCTCGGTGAGTTGGCCAAAGCGCGCCGCGCGCTCGTGGTGAACATGTTCGCCGGCACCAAGCTCAAGTTCGGCGTCACGGCTTCGGCCAAGACGGCCAAGGACCTGCTGTCGGATGGCGCGTCGCTGCAGAAGAGCACCAAGGCCACGGCCAGCAAGGCCGCCTCGATGCCGGGCATCAAGGACGCGGTCGAGAACTTCATCAGCCAGTGCGCCGACGTCGAGAACATCCAGGACGTCATCGAGGCCATCGGCGGCGAGGTGACGAAGCAGCTCGTGGCCGAGGTGACGCCCGTGCTCGGCGCCATCTACAGTGCTGGTAAGCTGGCCATGGCGACGAAGGCGGTGGTCGAGGACGCGCGCAATCTCTACAAGCACGCCGAGTACCGCGAGGGCTTCCGCGGCGGTGACCCGCTGGCCGCGGCCGACGCCATCAAGATCATCATCAAGCGCGACCTGGCCAAGCACTCGGTCGACATGGCGCGCCAGGCCGTCGCCACCGGCGGCAAGATCGCCGGCCTGTTCGCCGACCTCGGCACGGCCACCACGGTCGCCCTGGGCGTGGCGAACTCGCTGGCGAGCCTCGGCCTCAAGCTCTTCGCGCTGGGCCTGGACATCAAGGACATGCGTGCGGGCAACAAGCGCCTCGCCATTCCGGCCAGGCTCGACCTCACCGTGTTCGAGGACTCGCCGATCCTCGGCTGCTACCTGCTCACGTGTGCCGACACCTCGTCGGTGGCCAATCTGTTCATCGCTGACATCGGTCTGCCGGGCTGGATGGACCGCGTCGAGAAGCTCAAGCGCGAGAAGATGGACCCGCTGCTGAAGATCGCCAGCCAGGCCATCGTCGGCTCGCACCTGCAGCTCGATGGCTTGCAGACGAACAAGGGCACGTACGTGGAGAAGGGGTTCTTCGCGAAGGTGAAGTCGCGCGCGCTGAAGGCCATCAAGGGCAAGTGAGGCGGCGTGCGTGTTCGCGCCGACGGCGGTGCATCACGCGCCGCGCAGGGCACGCCACCATCCACGCATTGCAGCGCGCACGCGGGCCATCCACGACCGCGCGAGCTGGTAGGCGCGCAGCGACTTCACGTAGGTGTAGAGCCGGTTCTTCAGCGCCGTGAACCAACCGTAGAAGCGACGGAACCAGGCGATCTGCAGCAGTGCGGGTTTCGTCAGCGTGAACAGCCGCGCGAGCAGGGCAGTGCCGATCAGCTTCGCGACGACGAACACGAGCACGCCGAGGGCCATGTGCCCGGTGCTGAGGAACCACAGCGACAGGATCTTGGCCGGCAGCAGCAGCAGCCACGGCACGACGAACACGGCCATCGCGGCGCGCGGCGACAGGCGCGCGATGCGGACCTCGAGCCAACGCACCGGAGGCAGTCGCCCGAGCCACCTCATCGCCGCGGTCAGACTGTCCCAGATCCATTCTTCGAGCACCATCCACAGCGCGGCGAAGACGGCGAAGATCCCGCGCAGCAGGCGGCGGAACAGATGGGGTCGGCGATCCGTCATCGTGGGGCGACAGGTGTAGCGCAGTGCGAGGCGCGCCGGAACGGACTGACCCGTGGCTGCTTTTCGCCGGTGTTGGGCAGCCGCTTGCACAGGGCGCGAAGGCGGGCGAGGTACTGGCGGGGGTCATGGTGTGATCGTCCGGGGCGGGTGTGACGATGGGGACGCGCGCCGTCGGAAGCTCTCCACCCTCTCTTGACGGACGGCGCGCCGGCGATGCTGGGCGGTGTGGCTGTCGGGTGGTAACGGCTCGGAGTTGAACAGGTCTGGCAACTGGAAGGGTGGCGGTGAGGCGAGGGCCGCAGGTCGTTGAGCGAGAGGGGGTTGTTCGCGGGCGGGAGGGATGGCGGTAGCATTCGC
>JAYUCN010000962.1:0-2821 GCA_043740335.1 Planctomycetota bacterium | reverse complement strand
CCTGCGCAGGGCCGAGCAGGGCCGGGTCGCGTCGGGCGTGAAAGAACCAGTAGCGCCGGATCCAGTCGAGGTAGGCCCGCTCCGTGCGACGACTCAGGTGGCGCACGCGCAGGGCGTGGCGCACGCGTTCGCCAAGGGGCGAGGTGGCGGCAGGTGGTTGGGTCGTTGCTTCGGGAGGCGGGGTCACGTGGTGCCCTCGGGTTGGTGGTCCGGTTGCGTCATGAAGGCTCTGTGGCGTGGGGTGGTGCCGCGGGTGCAGGTTCTTCGGGAATCGTGCGCCGGGCGGCGCGTCACGGAGCGAGTCGTGTTGGGCGACAAACGTGGCGCCAGCTTCTGGCCGATGCCACCGGCGCGAGAGCGGGTGAGAGGGAAGGCGCAGCGCCCCGGCGCTCAAGCGACCACCGTCCTAGACCGATGGTACGGTCGTGAACGTCCGCGTCGATCCGCACAGCCTCGTGCCGCCGAGCCAGCAACTCGTCGCGGCCGTGCTCGACGCGATTGCGAACGGCGAACTGCGACCCGGCGACAAGCTGCCGTCGGTGCGCGGGCTCGCGGCGCAGGCCCTCGTGAATCCGAACACGGTCACGAAGGCCTACCGCGACCTCGAGCACCTCGGCGCCAGTGCAGGGCGCAACGGCTCGGGCGTGTTCGTGACGGCGGCGGGGCCCGCAGTGAGCCGCGCGATCCGGCTTGCCGAGACGCTGGCGACGTTCCGCGCGGCGGCGCTGCAGGCGCGACGCGCGGGCCACGAGGAACAGACGCTGCTGGCCGTGCTCGACGAAGTGCGCCGCGGCGAGGGTGAGGGGGAAGGGCAGTCGAAGGGCGCTGCATCGGCAGCGAGGAGCAAGGCATGAACAGCGTGATGAAGATCGACGGTCTCGGCTTCGGCTTCGGCCTCGCGCGGAAGCGCGTGCTCGACGGACTCGACCTGCACCTGGAGGACGGTGCCGTCACGGTGCTGCTCGGCGAGAACGGGGCGGGCAAGAGCACCCTGCTGCGCGTCCTGCTCGGCGTGCTGCGGCCGAAAGTCGGCACGGTGCGCCTGTTCGGCCAGGATCCGCTGCGCGCGCACCGCGCGGTGCTGCAGCGCATCGGCTACGTGCCCGACGTGCCCGACGTCTATCCGTGGATGACGGCGCGCGACCTGTTCCGTTTCCTGAAGCCGCACTACCCGCGCTGGAACGAGACGCTGTGCCGCGACCTCTGCGAACAGCTCGCGGTGCCGCTGCACACGAAGTTCAAGGCGATGTCGCGCGGCCAGGGCATGAAGACGATGCTCGCGGCGGCGCTGGCACCCGAGCCGGAATTGCTGCTGCTCGACGAGCCGTTCGCGGGCTTGGATCCGCTCGTGCGCGAGCAGGTGCTGCAGGGTGTCGTCGAGGCGCTGAAGGCCGGTGAACGCACGGTGCTCTGTGCGACGCACGAACTCGACCTCGCCTCGCGCATCGCTGACCGCATCGCCGTGATGCAAGGGGGCAAGATCGTGCGGCACGGTTCGCTCGCCGAAGTGCTCGGCGAAGAGGATCCAGCGCAGGTGCCGAGCGGGCTGCACCGCGTGCTCGCGGAAGTGAGCCGCGACGAGGTGATGGCGTGAACCTTGCCCTCTGTCACTGCGGGAAGGAATGGCGCGCGCAGCGTGGCATCCTCATCGCCTACTCGCTGCTCGTGTTCACGAGCCTGTGCCTCGGCTTCCTGCTCGTGCCCGAGCACTGGTGGCTCGAGGACGGCAGGCGCGCGATGGGGCTCAGCTGGTTTGTCGCGGCGGGCGTGATCGGCGTCGTGGTGTTCGCGGCGCCAGCTCTCGTGCGCGCCGAGTTCGGTCAGAAGGACGACCAGTTCGTGCGGCGGTTGCCAGGGGCGCTCGGGCCGTCGTTTCACGGCAAGGTGCTGTTCCTCGTGCTCGCGACGCTGGCGTTGCCGCTCGTGGGGCTGCTGTGGGGGGAAGTGTTCCTGCAGGCAACCGGCATCGGCTGGCACGACCTGTTCGCGTGGCGGTACGACGGCGAGGTCGTGGTCGAACCGCCGTGGCCCACGATGCTGTGCGTGTTAGCACTGTTGCTCACACCCTGGGTGTGGGCGATCGGCACGTGGCTGCCCGGTGGGCGCATGGCGGTGGGCGGCACGGGACTCTTCGTGCTGCTGCTCGGCGTGGGTGTGTTCGCGGTGCTGCGGCAGAGTCCGAACCTCGAGCAGGGCATCGCGTGGCAGACGTGGCTGTGGGGCGTCGTGCCACTCGGCTTCGTCGTGGCGGGGATCTCGTGGGGGAAGGGTCGGCGCGGTGGTGGTGCCTTGCGTTCGGCGCGCTTCGGACTCGCAGCGACCGCGATCGGGTTGCTGCCCCCGGCGGCGTGGTTCGGCAACGCAGCGTGGATCTACCACCATCCCGACCTGCAGCGACTGGCCCAGCTCTACGTCGTCGGCATTGGTCCAGACCACCGCTACGCGTTGGCATACGGCGCTGGCCACACCCAGTGGAACCTTGTTCCCCTGCGCGTCGACTTGCGGACCGGCGAGGCCGAGCAGTTGGGAACCACCGCAGCGATGTTCGCGCCTGACTTCGGCCAGCGCTCCGTGATGCGCTGGCAGGCGACGCAGCGTTACTGGCACTGTGCGGACACGGCAGGGCATCGAGCGTTCGACCTGCAGACAGGCGTCTTCCTGCCCATCGACTACGACACCGCAGCAGGAGTGCCGATCCTGCCGGCTGACCTGCGCGTGAAGGTCGCCGACGACGTGCGGGCGGCGACGCCGCTGCGGGCGCCGGGCAATCGGCGCGTGTGGCTGCTCGACGGCGATCTGCGCACGGAGGAACCCGACGGGT
>JAYUCN010000961.1:0-6892 GCA_043740335.1 Planctomycetota bacterium | reverse complement strand
TGCTTCTCGATCCGCGAGAGGTCGGCGATCTGCTTCGCGCGGAGATCGAGCGCGCGTGCGCGCTGCTCCTCGATCCACGCGCGCTGGTAGTGCTCCGGCCGCGCCTTGCGGTCGGCCTGCTCGGCGGCATCGAGCGCGCTGTCCGGAATCTCGCTCGTGCCCGCCGGGATGAACTTGAGCAGCTCGTTGAGCGTCACCAGCAACCGCTTGTTGGTGTCGCGGTTCACCTTCCACTCGTCGATCCCGAGCTGCGTCGGATCGGGGCGCACCTGCGGCAGCAGGCGATCGATCTCGGCGATCCACTGCCCGGGCCGGATGATCTCCGACGGCTCGGGGCCCGCGAGCTCGTCGCGCGGGGTCGGCGCGGTGATCGGATCGCCGTGGGTGAGGAACGTGAAGGCGCGCGGAGTCCCGCATCGCGGACAGTCGCCGGTCAGCGCCCAGCCGTCGCCGTTCCCCGCGAGCTTGAGCTGCTGGGCATCGATCCGTGTCCCGCATTTCGGGCACGGCTCGAGGGACGCAGCGAAGTGCATCTCGTGGATCGATCGGGCTCGCGCCACCATCAGTTCATCCCATCGCGGTGTTTCGACGCCGGGTCCGCGAGGGCCTGCTTGACCCGCTCACGAACCGGGGGAATAGGAAATCCAAGCGTCCCGGACCACCCGGAACCCCCGCGCCACCTTCCCCGCCCTCGGCGATCGCGTCAACCAACGAGTCGTTCGACCTCGTGCCGCCACATCCGCGGACGGTCCGCGGCGCGAACCGGCCCACCGTACGCACGGCACCCCGCCGCGACCCGTTTCCGATCACCGCGCGCCCCGCTTTGTGGCGAGCATCACTGCCACGGCAACTCCACTTGCTCCGCGGCCCGGCTCGCTCGCATACACGCCATCCAGCCAGGCACCTGTGCCAGGTTGACCGGGCCTCGCCAGGGCGGGATCGTGGCCGGGGTTGGTTCGCATGGTCTGAACCGGAGATCGAACTGCCGACACCTTCGCCAACCGCCAAAGGCGCGGTGACTCACAGCGGAATGTTTCGTCACCTTCGCCAACCAAGGTGTCCAGCGTGCTGATGACTCCCTCCAATCCGGTGGTGGACAACCTGCTCCTGCATGCGGGCTTCGTGCAGCGGCTCGCACGCGGCCTCGCCGGGCCTGACGGCGACGATCTGGCGCAGGACACTTGGACTGCGGTGATACAGGCTCCGACCGGCGACGTGCGCAGTCTGCGCGCCTGGCTTGCGACCATCGCGGCCAATCTGTGGCGCAATGGTCACCGCACGGCGGCTCGGCGCAATCGTCGCGACGCGGCGGCGAGGGCGGAGGGCTGCTGCCCTTCCGTCGTCGAGATTCTCGAACGCGAGGAAGTGCGCCGTCACGTCGTGGCAGCGGTCATGGAATTGCCGGAACGGTTGCGTCGCGTCGTGCTGCTGCGCTTCTACGAAGGGTTGGATTCGTTCGCGATCGGCCGCCAGATCGATGTGCCGGCATCGACCGTGCGGGCGCAGTTGCGACAGGCGCTCGCGCTGTTGCGGCAGAGACTGGATGGGGCGCACGGCGATCGCGCGGCATGGGCGCTGCCGCTCGCGAGCTGGCGGGAGCCGCCGGTGAGTTCGTGGTTCGGCACGATGCTGCGCGCGGTGTGGCCGGTGCGGGCCGTGGTCGGTGCGGTTGCGCTCCTGCTGCTCACATGGATCACGTGGCCGTGGTGGCAGGGGGCGTCGGGTGCGCGCCCGGCACCGCAGGTCGGTCGCGACGAGGTAGTCGTTGTCGAACGAGAGAAGCCGTCGGCGGAATCCGCGTCGACGCCGGAGCGCGTGAGCTTGCCTGCCGAAGTCGAGCATGTTGCTCGCGGTCCGGAGGACCTGTGGGGTCGCGTGGTGGCGGCGGCGGACGATGCGCCGATCGGCGGCGCCGAGGTCGTACTCGAACACCGCGAAGCCGACGAGATCTCGAGTCTCGACCTCGACTACGACAACCAGGTCGAGATGCTCGCCACTTCGCGAACCGACCCCGCGGGACGCTTTGCGTTCCGCGTGCAGCGGGCCGTGCAACACCGCTTGGCCGTGCGTGCTGCCGGCTACGCACCGGTCGTCGAGGCGTGGTGTACGGGGGGCAGCGAGTTCGTCGTGCGACTCGAGCGCCCGACGTTCGTCGAGGGAAGCGTGCGCCGGGAGGCCGATGGAACACCGCTTGCCGACTGGCTGGTCGAAGCCGTCGTGCGCGACGACCTTCGCGGCAGCATCGGCGATACGGTGCAGACGCGGACGGCGGCCGATGGTGAGTTCTTCCTCGCCGGTGTGCCGCCGCAGACCTGCTACGTGAGTGTCCGGCCGGTGGGACTGCAACCGCCGCAGATGCAGGTCGTCACACCGGAGCCTGGCAGGGGCGCGCGAGTCGAGTTCTTGGTCTTGAACGGGTGCTCGGTGCGTGGTGTCGTGCGCAACGAGGCGACGAAACAACCGATCGCTGGCGCCGAGATCGCGCCGAACTGGGCGCGGCGCTTTGCCGTGCGTTCCGCTGCCGACGGCAGCTACGAGGTGCCGTGCCTCGACGAACGCGAGAGTCTCTACGTGCGCGCCGAGGGCTACGCGGACCAGGTGCAGGTGGTCGCTTCGACACAGGAGCAGCTCCAGATCGACATCGTGCTGTCGCGAGGCGCCACAGTGGTCGGCCGGATCATCGATCGCGACGGGCGTGTACCCGCCGGCGTCTATGCTGCCGCGGCGGCGGCGGCGTGGCCGAAGAGCACGAGCTACACGCTTTTTCGGGCCGCGCGCATCGATGCGGACGGACGCTTTCGCATCGAAGGGCTCGGGGTTGCGTCGAACAATCGCGGCGTGGTTCGCGGGATTCGCTGGCAGCTGCTGGCCCGCGCGCCGGGGCTCGGCACCCGGGTGCTGGCGTTGCCGGCGATGCCGGAACCTCTAGCGGTGTTCGATGTCGGCGCCGTCGTGCTGCAACCGCAGGGCATGCTCGAAGGTCGCCTCGTCGACGGGGGCGGCGGCGCGCTTGCGCATGCCGAGGTCACGCTTTCCGGTTGGGCGAGCGACTTCGGCCGGTTGTTGGCGCCTAGCGACGAGCCGGGCGATGCGCTGGGCAGCCTCGCCAGACGCGAGACCCGGACTGGCAGCGATGGATCGTTCCGATTCGCGGGGCTGGCAGAAGGCCGCTACGAGGTCAGCGCATTCCTGAGAAGCATGAGGGTATCCGTGAGCGGTGGTCCATTTGCCGTGCGCGATGGCGAGGTCCTGACCGTCGCTGATCTCGTCGTCGACGCGGGGCTCACGATCGAGGGCACCCTACGCTTCGGCGGGCGGCGTGAATTGCCCGGGGGTGTGATCATGCTGACCGCGAACACCATCAACACCAAGAACGGTACCCTGCGCGGGGCGGCGAGCGCGGTGGTCGGGTCGGACGGCTCGTTCCGCCTCGTGCGGCTCGAGGCGGGCGACTACACGATCGCCACGGTCCATGTGCCGCCGGGATTTGCGATGGTGGTGCGGCACGGTGTCACCGCCGGCACCAAGAACCTCGAACTCGACCTGGTGGTCGCTGACGTGATCGGGGGCCGCGTGGTCGACCACGAAGACCAGCCGGTGCGGCGCGCGTCTGTCTACTTCCTCATCGAGGGCGCAGGCGGCTATGGCAATGCTCGCACCGATGCCGACGGTCGTTTCCGGATCGACGTGCCGCCCGGCATCGTCGGCACGGTGTGGGCGTCGCACCCCGAGGTGATGAATCGGCAAGTCCAGCAGCGAGACGTGACGGCGGGCACGCGCAATCTCACGCTGCACTTGCCCCGCTGAGGCGGATTCCACTCGGCCTCGTTTCCTGAACAGCCAGCGACATCACGATGGTTGCGAGGAGGGGGTGTAGGTGATTCAAGCTGCGTCCCGGCCCACCCGGAACCCCAGCGCCACCTTCCCCGCCCTCGGCGACCGCGTCAACCAACGAGTCGTTCGACCTCGTGCCGCCACATCCTCGGACGGTCCGCGGCGCGAACCGGCCCCGTACGCACGGCACTCCGCCGCGACCGTTTCCGATCACCGCGCGCCTCGCTTTGTGGCGAGCATCACTACGGCAACTCCACTTGCTCCGGCGGGGACCGCACCGTCGTCTCCGGCTCTCGCCGCAGCCACGTGCTGGGAAGTCGACGACCTCGGCAAGCGCGACTTCATGACGACCTTCCACCGTCTCATGGCCGAAGGCGGCGTCGATCCATGGGAAGCGCTGCAGCGGACGCGCCGCGAGCAGAAGCAGGCCGGCAAGCCGCCTACGACTGGGCCGCCTGGCAGTTGACGGGTCGCTGATCGGCCCCTACTGCACGACGATCGACCGGTACGCCGTGAAACGAGCCGGGGCTCGCGCCTGTTCGACGAGCGCTTGCAGGTGCAGCTCGATGCCCGCGAGCTGTGGCAGAGCGGGCACAAGGAACGTGAACTGGTGGCGCCCGGTGCTGGCGAACACGATGCCGTCGGTGGCGAGGTAGGGAGCGCCGAGGTCGATCCACAGCAGGCCGAAGCCAGGGATCGGCAGCGGCTGCGGCAGACGGGCGAGGCCGATGGCGAGCCGGCTCAGGTGGTCGAGCGTCGCGTAGCCCGGCGCGCTCCACACGTCGATCGTCCACGCCTGGCCCAGGATGGCCGGTCCGGTCTGCAGGTCGCGGTGGCGGTTCACAAGCAGGCTCGGCGGTACGAACGGCGCGCAGAGCAGCAGGTCACGGTCACCATCGCGGTCGAAGTCGGCGGTGAGGAGTACGCCGGCGTTCGAGGTGACGACCGGCAGCCGCGATGGCGCAGCGGCAAACGTGCCGGTCCCATCGTTGATGTCCAGGGCCAGCGGGGCGCCGATCACGGAACGGGCGATGTCGAGGTCGCCGTCGTCGTCGACGTCGGCGAGCGCGAACGCATTCGTGTTGCCGCCCGCGAACGAGAGGGGCGCGGCCAGCACGAACGCGCTCCCCGTGTTGCGCAGCACGGGGTCCGCGCCCGCGTTGTGGCGCGTCACGACGAGATCGAGATCGCCGTCACCGTCGAGGTCGCCGGCTGCGACATCGCGCGTGATGCTCGTTCCCAGGGCAGGCAGCCACAGAGCGGAGACATCGGTGAAGACGAGGTTGCCGTCGTTGCGATACAGACTCACGCCGAACGACATGCCGACGGCGAGATCCTGGTCGCCGTCGCCGTCGAAGTCCACGGCCGTGATCGCAAGCGACGAGTTGCCGGGGAACGGATCGATCGCCGTGAACGTGCCCCCGCCGTTGTTGACGAGCAGCCGGTTCTGCGACGAGTTGAGCGAGTTGCCGGCGGCCGCGAGGTCCACGTCGCCGTCGCCATCGAAGTCGGCGGCCACCACCCGGAGGTGGTTCTGGGCAGCGGCCGGCAGGCCCGCGCTCGCGTCGACGAACACAGAGAGACCCGTGTTGCGCCACAAGCGCGAGGCACCGAGCTTGCTGACGAAGAGGTCGAGGTCGCCATCGCCGTCCATGTCGAACGGAACGGTCGCGTACGTCGTGGTGGTTGCGACCGGTAGATGGGTGGCCGTGACGTCGGTGAACCGTTCGGCGCCGTCGTTGCGCAGCAGCAGTTGGCGGATCGGGGAGAAGAGGCTCGTGCCGCCGCAGACATCGAGGTCGCCGTCGCCGTCGAAGTCCGCGATGGCCGCCTCGGTGAGCATCGCGGTCGCCATCGCGGTCGGTGTGCGCACGACGAACTGCGTCGGCGTCTGGGCGGGCGCATTGCTCGCCAGGGTGATGGCGATGCCAGCCAACAGCGGGGTGCAGGACCGGCAGGCGATCGCGGCGGCTCGGTGCATGGTCGGTCCCGGGGATCGCATGGTAGTCGGCCTGCCACGCCTCAGGTCACCGCCGTGCCGATTCGAGCGCCCGGTCGAAGCCCTTCTGGCCGATCTTCACGGCGACCTCGCCGGTCGCGGGCAGCGTGATCGTGCGCGGTTCGAAGTCGCGGATGTCGCTCCCCCCGCCCCGACCGAACGAAACGGTGGCCTCGATCGTGCAAGGCCCGGGGTAACGCACCGGCACGACCACTTTGCCCGCGGCGTCGACGAGAGCATCTTCGACGAACTCTTCGACGAAGAAGCTCTCCGCCTGCGTGCTGCGTCCGTTGTCGAGCTGCATCCGTGCCCGGCGCGGCAGCTCGAAGGTCGGCTTCAGGCGGAGCCGAAGTTCCGCTCCTTCCGGCAACGGCGAAGGCAACGCGAGCGCGAGGTGCGCCTCCGTCGCCGCTTCGAGCGCGATCGTGCGCGCATCGAACACGCCGTTCGCGAACGCGGCCTGGTGGCCCTTGGCGATCACGATGAGGTCGACGGCCGTCGGCGCCGCGATCTTGACGAAGCCCGCCGCGAGTTGGAACCCGCACCAGTCGTCGCCGCTGCTGCGGATCACCACGAACGCATCCGGGCTCGCGACCTCTGTGCCGTCGCTGGCGGTCACGCGGATCTCGAACGCGCGGACACGACCGCGCAGATCGATGTCGACGAGGCGTGGGTCGGCACACGGTCCATCGGCGATCTCGACGGCGTCGATCGCGACGATCGACTCGGCCACACCGGCGCACAGCGCCTGCAAGCGGTAGCGACCGGGCTTCAGACCCTGCCAATCGCGCTGCAGCCGACCGTCCTTCGCCTGCACCTGACGAGGGAAGTTGCGCATGCGTTCCATCATCTCGGCGCGACCGTCCCGTTCTGGCGGCGCGTCCGTGCGCCGGAACCGGAAGGTCAACCGTTCGAGCGGCATCGTGTCGTCGACGAGGAACGTGGCGTGCGCCGAGCCGCCCTTCTGGAGCTTGATCTCGACGCCGGTGTCGCCAGCAGTGCACTCGATGGGGGCGACCGGCAGGAACTCGCTCGTCTGCACGACGAGCCGGATCGTAG
>JAYUCN010000960.1:0-6896 GCA_043740335.1 Planctomycetota bacterium | reverse complement strand
GCAACTTGAGGCCGCTGTAGGACCACCAGACGAACAGCAGGCTCGCCGGCACCACGATGAGTGCCAGCACCCACATCGGCGGCACCTGCAGGAAGCGGAACGTCTCCTCGACGAAGGTCGAAGACTCCGGCGACCCCAGACCTGGGATCAGCGGGCCAGGAATCTGCGGACCTGGGTTCTGCGGTGCCTGCATCATGTGCCGCTCCGTCGCACCGAGACGTAGCGGGCGAGGGCCGCTTCGCCCAGCACCAACAGCAGGGTCAGCAGGAGCAGGCTCGGACCCAGTTCGCTGCGGTCCGGATCTTCGGTCGCCTCGGCCACGGCGGGCAGGTTGTCGAGCACCCGTGACAGGCCCAGTGCCTGGCGCACTTCCTCGTGGGCCGCGTACCGCAAGTCCCCTTCGTCCGGGTCGACGTTGACCGCGAACGGCAACGACATCGGTTCCTTGCCCGCCTCGCGGTCGAGCATCATGTCGAACACGTAGAACCCCGCGTAGGCCGTGTCGGCGAGCGGCGGCAGGCGGAAGCGCCCGCCGGGCAAGGGCTGCGTGTCTTCGGCCAGCGGTGCCTTGGGGCGCCCGTCGCGCTCGGGCCGCTGCACTTCGACGTTCTCGGGCCGCACCGGCAGCGAGCACGACAGCTCGGCGCCGACCAGCGTGAGGAAGGGATCGACGGCCGGCAGCGCCAGCCATTTGATCGCGCCGTGCACGAGCGGCAGCGCCACCATGAGGTCGTCGAGACGGTTCCAACGATCGGCGCGATACTCCGAGCCGATCGCCGAGGTCAGGAACACGGCCTTGCCTTCGCCGAACTGGCGCGCGACGAGCAGCGGCGTCTGGTCGGCATCGGTGAGGCGCGCTGCGACCGTGGCCTCGGCGTGCATCGATTCGGCGGCGACGCCGAACCAGCGCCAGACCGGAATCTGCTGGAACACCTCGCGGTAGATCGCCTCCTCGAACTCCGCGAACAGCGGATGCTCGGGCGTAACGATGCTCGGCGAGCGCATGATGGAACTGCCCACAGCACCGCCCATGGGCCGCAGCAGGCGGAACGGCATGGGACCGGTTCCCGCGGCGTGCAGATGCAGGTTGTAGCTCTCCGGCTCGGTCTGCTCGCCGAACGCGACGAACAGCCCGCGGCCGGCCTGCAGTGCCTCCGTGAGCGCGGTCGTCGCGGTGGCATTGAGGCGGTCGAGATCGGCCAGCACCGTCACGTCGTAGTTCTTCGGCGTGCACTGGCCGCCGAGCAGGGCCAACGCGTCGACGGTCTCCACTGCGAAGGTCGGCAGCGTCGTCGCGTCGGGATCGAGCAGCACCTGCCACAGATAGCGGTAGGACTGCAGCGGGTCGCCATCGGCGGCACCGTCGACGAGCAGCACCCGGATGCGGTCGCGCACCTCGACCGTCACGAAGCGTTCGTCGTCGGCCGCGAGTGCGTCGTTCTGGAGCTGGACCCGCACGCGGCGACGGCCCGGTTCGCGGAACGACACCTGGAAGTCGGCTTCCCCTTCGGCACCTGGCGGCACGCTTGTGACTTTGCGCATCGGCTCGCCGCCGTCGACTTCGAGCGTCACTTCGAAACTGGCGGTCGCCTGACCGCGGTTCTTCAGCGTCGCCACGAGGTCGACGGGCGTGCGCAGTACGGCCGCCGGTTGTTCGACGCGCAGGTCGGTGATCTGGAGGTTGTCGGCCACTCCGCCCTGGCGCGTCCCGGCGAACGGACCGGTGTCGATCCAATGGAGCTGGGTGTGAGGTCGTTTCGTGATCCGCTCGACGAGGTCGCGCGCGGTGTCGGCCAGTTCGGCCGCCGGCTTCTGGTCCGGTGCCACCAATGCTTTGCCGAGCGAACGCGCCTGGAGGTCGGAGAACACGTAGACGCGCACCTCGGGGTCGCCGCCTTCTTCGAGTGCGTCGGCGACCTGCAGCAACGCGTCGCCAAGGTCAGAGGCCCCGTCCTCGGGCTTCTGCAGCACGTGCCACTGGTTGCGCACCGTCGCGAGGTCGAGGTCACCGCGCACGAGGAACCGCGGCCGCACACCGGCCAGTACGAGCGTGACCTTGTCACTGCGGTTGGGGTTCTGTTCGAAGCGGTCGAGCAGGCGGCCGATCATCGCTCGCGCGCGTTCGAAGGGACTCGGCGCCCCGTCCTGGTGCAGCCCCATGCTGTAGCTGCCGTCGAGCACCATGACGTGGTGCACCATGCCGGCCCCCGTGAGCAACCCGGCCGCCTGCTGGAGCATCGGCCGCGCGATCGCCAGCGCCAGCACGATCGGCACGAGGCAGCGCAGCAACAGCAGCAGCAGGTTCTCGTTGCGCAGGCGGTTGCGCTGCTTCTGCCAGGCGCGCAGCAGGAACTCCATCGCCGCCCACGGCCGCTTCTGGTGCCGCTGCCGGTTCAGCAGGTGGATGAGCAGCGGCACCGCGAACAGCAGCGCGCCGGCCAACAGGGCTGGGTTCAAGAACTGCACGCTACTTGCGCCGCTTGCTGCGCGCCGTTCGCGCGGTCAGGTAGGAGGTCAGCACGACGTCGAGCGGCATGCTGTTCACGACCCGCACGTAGTCGATGCGCTGGCCCAGACAGCCCTTGCGGATCTGCTCCGCAAACCTCTCGATCTCCTTCAGGTAGGCTTCGCGCAGCGATTTCGGGTCGCACAGGAGCTCCGGCATCTGTTCCATGCCGAGGAACAGCGTCATGCGTTCGAACGGGAACTCGACCTCGTCGCGATCGAGCACGTGGAAGACGACGACGTCGTGGCCGCGGCTCGCGATCTCGCGCAGGCCCTTCAGCACTTCCACGGGCTGGTCGAACAGGTCGCTGAAGACGAGCACCATGCCGCGCTGCCGCAGCTGGCTCGCCAGGTCGTGCAGCACGCCGCCGATCTTGGTCTTCTGCTGGCGCGTCTTGGCCTGCTCGAGCGCGCCGAACACGTTGCCGAGGCTCGCGCGCGTGTTCGACGGCGGGATCTGGCGCACGACCTTCTCGTCGAACAGCGTGAGGCCGACCGCGTCCGCCTGCTGCTGGATGAGGAAGGCGAGCGAGGCGCAAGCCGTCGCCGCGTAGTCGAACTTCGACAGGCCGCCATCGTGGCCGTAGTTCATCGACTCGCTCTGGTCGAGGAACAGGTGCGCGCGCAGGTTGGTCTCCTCCTCGTACTGCTTGACGACGAAGCGATCGGCCTTGCCGAAGATCTTCCAGTCCAAGTGCCTCAGGTCGTCACCCGGCACGTACTCGCGATGCTGCGCGAACTCGACCGAGAAGCCCCGGTACGGCGACTTGTGCATGCCCGTCACGAAGCCCTCGACGACGAGCCGCGCGCGCAGCTCGAGCCGCCCGACCTTGTTCAGCACCCGCGGGTCGAGGTAGTTGGAAGGAATCTCGCTCATGGTTCAGAAGAGAGGCACACCAGCAAACAAGAGAAAGGAACCATCAGGACAAGGGGCTTTCTGGATGCTCTGGTTTGCCCAAGTCTCCGCCGGCCGAGGGCCGCTGGTTGCATTGTCTCGCCGGTGTTGTTTCCGCCCCGGCCGGCGGGAAGAACAAGCTGCGGCGCGTCTTGCCCAAGGCAGGCGCGGCGCAGCCGTGCCCTGTTTTCTTGCAATCAGCCTTGGGCAATCACGCGCGGCAGCTTCCCGTCAGCCAGCACCGCGCTCTCGTTGGGCTGGATCTGTTCGAGCAGGCGCTCGACGACCTTGTCGGTGGTGACGCCGTCGGCCTCGGCGGCGAAGCTCGTGATCAGGCGGTGGCGCAGCACGGGCTTGGCAACCGCGCGGATGTCCTCGGCCGCCACGTAGAAGCGACCCTGGAGCAGGGCGTGGGCCTTGGCGCCGAGCACGAGGTTCTGGCTCGCGCGCGGACCGGCACCCCATTGCAGCCACTCCTTGATCCAGTCGGGCGCTTCGCCGGTCGTCAGGCGCGTCTGGCGCGTCAGGCGCAGCGCGTAGTCGAGCACGGCGTCGGCGATCGGCACGCGGCGCACGATGCTCTGCAGTTCGAAGATGTCGTTCGCCGAGAGCACGGGCTTGATGTCGGTGACCCGGTCTTCGGTCGTGCGGCGCAGGATCTCGCGCTCCTCCGCGGCCGACGGATAGTCGACCTTGACCATGAACATGAAGCGGTCGAGCTGGGCCTCGGGCAGCGGGTAGGTGCCTTCCTGTTCGATCGGATTCTGCGTCGCGAGCACGTAGAACGGCTGCTGCAGTTCGTGGCGCAGGCCACCGACCGTCACCTGGTACTCCTGCATCGCCTCGAGCAGGGCCGCCTGGGTCTTCGGCGGCGTGCGGTTGATCTCGTCGGCGAGGATCACGTTCGCGAACACGGGGCCCGGCATGAACTTGAACTCGCGGCGGCCGGTGGCGCGGTCCTCCTGGATCACCTCGGTGCCGGTGATGTCGCTCGGCATGAGGTCGGGCGTGAACTGGATGCGCTTGAAGGACAGCGACAGCACCTTCGACAGCGTCGAGATCAGCAGCGTCTTGGCGAGGCCCGGCACGCCGATGAGCAGGCAGTGGCCGCGGCAGAAGAGGGCCATGAAGAGCTCGTCGACGACGTGGTCCTGACCGACGATGACCTTCTTGATCTCGTCCTTCATCGCGGCGTAGGCCTTGCGCAGCTTGGCGACCTGCTCGAGGTCCTTGGGAGTGGCTTCGTTGCTCATGGTGTCAGTGCTTTCTGTTCCAGGGCGGAGGGGGGCGGTCGTTGCGAGCGCGGGTTGCCGCCGCGCTGGCCCGAACGTGGCGAGGCGCCTCTACGTTTTGTGGTGGTAGAAGGATGGTGCGAAATGATGGCCCGCGCCGTTCGCCGGGTCGTCGATGCCAGGCATGGCGGTGCCCAGCACGGGAGTGCCGCGAACGGCGATAGGACGGCCTCCGGTCACGAGAACTTCACCTCGTGTCGAACGCCGCCGCCGGCGGCTCCTCCGTGGCAGCGGCTGCGGCGGCCGGTACCGGGTAGACCATGCAGAGCTCGGCGGGCGTGAGCCCCTGCTGGTCGATTGCGACCAACAAGGCTTGCAGATCGTGGTGGGCGTTCTGGCCGCAGCCGAACCGCGTTTCGGCGATGGCGGCATCGTACTCGGTGCGCAGCGTGGTCAGATCGGCAGCGAGTGCGTGCAACTCGGTCCGTTCCTGCATCGCGGGCACGGTATTCGAGAAGAACAGCCAGAGTACGAGCGCAAGACTCGACAGCGCCACCCAGCGGGGAAACGACGAGGTGTGGTCGGTGGACGTTCGGCTCATGGCGCGCGGGCGCGATGCTACCGGCCTGGCCGGGCGGGCGATAGTTGGTGCCGCCATTTGCGCCACAGTAGTGCGCCGTTCACGGCTGTACGAAGCGAGCGAGCGTCGGCATGGCGTCCAGCCATAGGCCCAGACCCAATGTGCACGCCGCGCAGAGCCAGAGCACGATGGCAGTCGGCAACGGCACGCGAGCCACGCTTGCTGCGGATGCGGACGTGGGTGCGGGAGCCAGCACGGCGGCGCGCACGATGAGCAGGTACGACCAGGCGAAGATGGCCGTGGTGGCGAGCAGCACCAGCGCCGCCGCCAACAGCAGCGGGCCACTGCGCAACGCGACCTGCAGCACCGACCATTTGCCGAGGAAGCCTGCGAGCGGCGGAATGCCCGCGAGGCTGGCGAGGAACAAGCACAGCGCCGCCGTCACCCACGGCTGCCGGCGCATGGCTCCGGGCAGTGCTCCGAGCGCGCTCGAGCCCTGTTCCCGTTCGAGCACGGACAGGCACAGCAGCGCCCCGAGCGTGGCTGCCGCGTAGGCGATCAGGTAGAGCAGCGTCGCCGCGGTGGCGTCCACGCCGGGCAGGGCGGCGGCGCCGAGCACGACCGTGCCACCGTGGCCGATGCCGCTGAAAGCGACGATGCGCCGCGCGTCCCGTTGCGCCAGCGCCGTGAACGCGGCGACCGCGAGGCTCGCGATGGCGATGCCGGCGAGCACACCACCGACCTGTGCTGGTAGAACGAGGTTCGCTGGCAGCACGAGACCGAGGGCGCGCAGCAGCACCGCGCCGGCCGCGACCTTCGGCAGCGTCGCCACGGTGGCCACACTGAGCGGCGGCGCGCCCTGGTAGACATCGGGCGCGTAGAAGTGGAACGGCACGACCGTGAGCTTGTAGGCGATGCCGACTGCCCCGAAGCAGAGTGCGGCTGTGACGGCGATGGGCATGTCGCGGCCGAGCACCTCGCCGATGCCGCGGAAGTCGAGATGCCCCGTGAGCCCGTACAGATGGCTCATGCCGAACAACATGAGCCCGCTCGCCGCACCGCCGAACAGCACGTACTTCATGCCGGCCTCGGCCGCGTGACGGTCGCCACCTCGCCACGCCGCGAGCGCGTAGCTGCCGAGCGACACGAGTTCGAGGCCGAGCCACAGCGGCACCACGTTCGTCGCCGCCGACACGAGCAGGGCGCCCAGGCCCGTGCCGAGCACGCAGGTGCTCCACGCATCGTGGTCGGACGCCGTGCGACGTTCGCCAGCACCCGCGAGCAGCAGCAACGCGAGCATGGCGGCGACCACGGCGCGGGCGATCCCGGCAATCGCATCGAACGCGAGCATCGGTTCGATGGCGCCACGCAACGGCACGAGCGTGGCCACGAACGCCGCCGTCGCTGCGGCGACCGCGATCCAGAGCGAGCATCGGCTGCCGCGCAGTACAGGCACGAGCGTGGCCAGGAGACCAAGCAGCATGCCTGCAGCGACGAACAACTCGGGCAGCAACAACTGCAGCGGCGACGAACTGTCCTGCAGCGCGATCATCGGGTCGCTCCGTGCAGATGCGTCAGCAGCGCCTCGCAACTGCCGCGCAAGGCATCGACCAGCGGTCCCGGCCAGACCCCGAGTGCAATGAGCAGTACGCAGAGCGGCAGCATGGCCGCGAGTTCGCGCCGA
>JAYUCN010000959.1:0-6912 GCA_043740335.1 Planctomycetota bacterium | reverse complement strand
CGCCATCGGCCGCAACCCGTGCGCGCCGACGGTGACCTCGTCGAAGTGCGGCTCGATCCGTGGCCGACCATCGAACTCATGTTCCCCGACCTACCGCCGCTGCCACCCAAGGTCACGCTCGTCGCGTGGCTGCAGGCGACGGAGAAGAGCGAACTGGCCTGGCGGTCACCGGACCGCGCGGGCAAGCGCCGAGACCTCCTGGGCGTGCGCGATCGCATCGAAGTGAACGGCGGCAAGGCGACCGTGCCGATCGGCGACGGCCCGCATGCACTGCGCCTGAGTCTGCAGGGCAACCGCCGTTCGATCGAAGTCGGGGGCGTGCAGCCAACGCAGTTCCTGTCGAACGATGGGGCCGTGAGTGTCACCGTTCCGGCCGAGCAGTGGCAGAAGGCCATCGAACTCGTGAAGCAGCCGGCGAAGTGAGTCGACGTCGCCGAACGGGCCATGGTCCTTGCGCGCATGCACGGCGCGACCCACGATGCCGCGCCCCGAAGCGACGGCCGTGAGCGTGTCTCCCATCGTGTCTCTCATCAAGAAGGTCTGGATCGAGGCCGGCTGCATCTCCTGCAAGCTGTGCCAGGACATCGCGCCGGACGTGTTCCTCGTCGCCGACGATCAGGACTGCGTCGTCATCGCCGATGCCGCGCGCCACTTCGGCAAGCAGCGTGAGGACATCGAACAGGCCGCGCGCGACTGTCCGGTCGAGGTCATCAAGCTCGAACACGCAGACTGAGGCACCGGGCCGGGAACGAAGGACTCAACCGAACGCCTCGACGTCTCAACGCCACTGCAGATCGCGCCGAACGTTCTGCCCGCTCCCGACCTCGAACGGCTCCGGGACTTCCGGCTGCTCGCGTTCCTCGGCACGCTTCGCCGACAGGCGATACTCGCCGGGGGGTAGACCGAAGAACACGAACCGACCATCGCGACCGGTCATCACCTGGTGAGCCTTCGGCCCGGAGAGCGTCATGCGACCACCGGCAATCGGTTCTCCATCCTTGCGGGTCAAGAGTCCCTCGACGCACCCCGTGCTCACGGTTGCGACCGTCTTCGTGGTCGCCGAGTCGGCGGGGATCACGAACGCATCCGTCTGCCCGACGGCCAGAAGACCGGACGCCGTGATGCGTACGTCGAAGTCGTAGGCTTGCACGCCCTCGAACACGAAGCCTCCATCGCGGCCGCTGGCCGTGCGCAGGACCGTCGACCACTGTGGGACGGGCCGACCCTGGGAACCCTGCAGCTCGACGGCCAGGAACGGCACACCATGGCCTCGCACGTCGACCACTTGCCCTCGCAACAGAGGCGAGCGAACAGCCGTCAGTTCGACCTCACGATCGGGTTGGACGACTCCCTCATGGCAGTGCAGGTAGCGGGCCCGCGTGGCGCGGACCTTCGGCTGCAAGACCCATTGCGTCCCCGCGAGCTGCAGGAGGAATGGGTCGCCCGCTCGCATCTTCGTCGCGAACGTGAATCGCCCCTCGGCGTCCGTCGCGGCCAGCGCCGATGGTTCCGTCGGCGATGACGTTGCCTGCAGCCGCAGCGTCCGGGCAGCGAGCGGCATACCGTTCGCCAGCAGCCGTCCGCGCAACGTGATCGGATCGAGGCGAATGGCATAGAAGTGCAGTGGCCGGGCTTCCCGCCAGTCGATTGCCCGAGCGGAGTCTGGTTCGAACCGATAGTCCGGGTGCTGCAAGGACACATGCCATTCCATCTCGGGCAAGCCCTGCACCAGGCACGTGCCGTCCGCGTGGAGCAAGGGCTGCTCGAGGGAGCGCGGGAGTCGACCACTGACGGAACTCGCCTGCAGGTGCACGCGCGTCGCCACCGCAGCCTCGGGTGGCAGCCCCTCGCTCGTGACTTGCAACTTCACACCCTCGCAGCGATCGATTCGCAGCTCGATCTGCTCGTCGGTCGTGGAATCGAAGCTGTGCTGACTGGGCAGGCAACCCGCAGCGAGGACGCGCAGAGCGCAGTCGCCGATCGGTGCACCCGCCAAT
Organism: Planctomycetota bacterium; assembly: GCA_043740335.1. Classification (GTDB taxonomy): domain Bacteria; phylum Planctomycetota; class UBA1135; order UBA1135; family UBA2386; genus DASVAL01. The sequence continues at coordinate 4,915 of JAYUCN010000959.1, read as the reverse complement.
GCGAACTGACCTTCGGCATCGGTGCTCCCTTCGCACGCGCAGCCGGGCATCGTGTCCTTCGTGGCCAGCAAGGCAGCACCAGCGATGGGCTTGCCCTCGGAGTCGAGTACGCGCCCGCGCAGCGTGCGAGCTTCCCATAGACGAAGATCCACCCAGATCTCGGGAATGCCATGTTCGATCGAGGTGTGCAGTTGCGCCGTGGTGGTACGAGCCGCTTTCGCATGGACGATCAGCTGCTGCATCGGGAACCGCCCCAGCACGAACGCGCCCTCGCCATCCGTGCGAGTGCGCCGAACGACGACGCCTGGCGTCTCTGGTCCGGTCGCCCAGACTCCGGCACCGATCATCGGCTCGGCGTTCTGGCCCAACACACGCCCGACTACCACGCAGGTTCCGGGCGTGGGGTCCGGCGCTTGGGCATTCGCAACGAGCCGCGCGCAGAACAGCGCGAGGGCGAGGGCCAGGGCATTGGGAGCGGACCGCATCGACGATGCCTATGCTATCGCGAGGATGGACCGCAGGACCCCTGCTCGAACGCCGGCTCCGTCGTCATGGAAGCGTAGCCCCACCAGAATCTCATGAGCCATCGAACCGCAGCGGCACTCGTGGCCCTGGGCGTGAGCATTGCGCTGGTACTTGCTCTGTTGCCACGGAGTCGGCCAACGCCGGTGCCCGCGGCGCCTACGCCGGCCGCGCCGATGGCGACACTGTCCGCCGCTGAGGTTGTCGCCTCTCCCGCGAACGAGCGCTCGCTCCTTGCGACCGGAAGCAACGCGCTGCCGTCCTTCCGCCTGCGTGTGCAGGACGCGAACGATCACGAAGCGAACATCACCCGCGTGCAGTGTCGGTTCCGCCCCGGTGCGATCGAAGTGCTGCCCGAGCGCGTGAGGCAAGGAGTGTTCCAGGTCGTGCCGCCACCAGAGTGGCAGTACTTGTCCGTGCAACTGGAAGGCCCCGAGGTGCCGATGACGGCAAGGCTCGTGATGCGAGCCGAGGTCGAGCGCACGGGCGAAGCCGTGATCCGACTCGCGGCCTGCCACGAGCAGCGCCTGCGGCTTCTGCTGCTCGGCGCATCCACACCGGTGGCCAACGTGCCGGTGACGATGCGGTACGTGGTGACGGCACCGAACGACACGACACCACGCGGGCCGCGCATCGAGCGCTCGGATGCCGACGGCTTCGTGACCTTCGCGGCCACGGAAGTCGGCGCGTACGCGATCACGGTCGCCGATGGCTACCGCGTCGTGAGGCCCGGGCTCATCGAGGTGGATGGCGGGGACGAAGTGAAGTCCGTGTTCGTCACCAGCGATGCCGATTGGCAGATCCGCGGTCGCGTCGTCGCGGTCAACGAGCTGAACCGCGGCATCGCGGAAGTCTCACTGTCCGTGGATGGCATGCACGAGGTCGCGAAGACGGACGGCGACGGACGGTTCCTGCTGCCCGGCACGATTCGCCAGCTGGCTCATTCGACGTACTTCTACATCCACGCAACGCCACCCCCGCAAGACGGTGGCTTGGCGAAGACGTTCGCGGGCCCGTTTGCCTGGGAGCAGGGCGAGGTGCTCATCGAACTGCCACCCAGACGCCACGTGCTCGAACTGCTCGCGGCCGACGCGCAGCCTGCGACAGCGGCCGTCAGCTACTGCATCGGGTCCCGGGGAATGCAGGGCCACGAACCCGGTTGGTATCCGCTGACCTCGAGTGTCGCCGGCAGCTTCGAGCTGCCATGGGATGCGAAGTGGGATCAGATGATCTGGCTGCGGTTGGACGAGGTGGAGGCCGGGCAACCGCGGCACGCCCGCCTCGACCAGCTACCGGCGCGAACGACCAAGGACGCGGTTGTGCACCGTTGGACGCTCGCCGCGAAACGCGATGTGACGATCCGCGTGCAGGAAGAGCGTGGTGCACCCGTCGCCGGCGCCGACGTCGAGGTGGTGTTCCAAGCGGGGTTCAGTGTGGTGAAGACGGCCACGACGACAGCCGACTACGATCCGTCCGCAGACAATCCGCTGTCAGGTGGCAACCACGCGCTGCTGCTCACGCAGGGGGTGACCGGGTCAGATGGCTCGTTGACCGTGGCGTGTGCATGGCGGCACGGCGTCGCCGTGCGCTGCAAGCGCGCTGGCTTCGTCGATGCCACAGTCGAGGTCGAGGAACCATCGGCGGAGCTCGTGGTGACGATGGCGGCAGCCGGCGTGCTGCGCGGAACGATTCGCGACGTCGGGGGCCGCAGCCGGGTTCTCGCGCATCCGGATGCAGCGCCGCCGGACGGAACGAGCTACGAATCCGCGCGCCTCGACGGGGACAGGTATGCCTTCCCGCAGCTGCGCGTTGGCACCTACACGCTCTACCTCAGCATCGATCACAACGGTGGGCAGCACCATCACGAACTCGGGCGGGTCGAGATCCGTCGCGGCGAAGAGAGCGAGTTCTCCACCACCGCGTTGGGCTTGGCGCCACTGCGCGTCGAGCTCTTGGGCGAAGGACTCGTGGTCGGCGACCGGATCGAAGCAAGGAACGGACGGCTCGGCTTCGGTGGAGGGAGCGCAACGGTCACCGACGCGAGCTCGGTGTCCTTGATGCTGCCGAGTGGCACCTACCGGTTGTCGCGATGGCGGCGAACCCCGGATCTCGGCGGCCACGAGCTCGTGGTGTTCGCTGATGAATCGATCGTGGTGCGGCGAGGGGAGCAGCAGTTCCGTCCAGTCTTCGTGGCACTGCCCGGGCGCGTACGACTCCTGATCGATGGCAAGCCTCTCGTCGGCGATTGGGTGCAAGTGGAGGACGCGATGGACGCAGTCGTTCGCACGGATGACGCCGGCTGGGCTTCGTTCGCAAGTCTGCCGGGCACCCGGTTCACGCTGCTGGCCGTGCACTCGACCCGCAGTGGGTGGCGACCGACCGGCCCGCGATGGGAGGTGACGAGCGATCGCATAGATGCTGCGATCGAAGCGAAGTAGAGTCGCGCCGCGACCTCAGCGTGGCAGATGACGGCCGACGTGCTCTGCCGAGACACAAGCTGGTACTCCTCGCTGCGTGCGACGCCGAGGCGCGGTCACCCTCGTGGCCGGACGCTACTCTGGGCACCCGATGTACAGGAACGGCGCCCAGTGGAAGGGATCGATGTACTTCTGGCGCAGCGCCCTCTTCGCCGCCGTGAACGCCTTCAGCCGATCCGACTCGCCGGCGAGCAGCCGCTCGTAGAAGTCCGTCATCAAGACGCGAGTCGATTCGTCGTCGACGGCCCACAGGGAGGAGATGACGGCGGGCACTCCCGCGAACAGGAACCCGAGCGGCAGCGCCTGCGGCGCTTCGTCGCGCAGAGTGGGGCCGACGTTGGTGCGGCAGGCGGAGAGCACGACCATGCGGCAGGAGCCAAGGCGCCCGCGCCAACGGTGCAGCAGATCGTCGAGCTGCAGCAAGCCGTCGTCCCCGGGGGAGACGCTCTCGGGCTGGGTGAGAACGAGCATGCTGAGACTCTGCCCGGCGTACTCCTCGGCTACCCCGTGGCAGGCGAAGTGCAAGTACTTCGCGCTTCCAGCCAGGTCGAAGACGGCGGGCTCGGTCGCGCTCTCGCCGAGCAACAACTCGACCTTTCTGTTCTTCGCCTTGAAGGTGTTCGCGATCGCTTCGGCCTCGGCGCGGGCACCTCGTAGCTGCGGCAGGCTGCGGAGGCGTTCGACGTCGCCGCTGCGCGTGGACGTGGCGGACTCCGCGCTGTGCACACCCGGATCCCCGGCCATCACCAGGTCGAGGCGGGCTTTGTCATCACCGCGTTGCTGGCCGCGATTGCGCAACCAGTACAGTGCGCTACCGGACGGCACGTAGGCCACCGCCGGGCCGTCGTCGAGCCAGTAGCTCGGCTTGCCATCCTTGCTGTCAGTCACCAGCAGTTCGAATGGCAATCGGTGCAACTCGCGATGCGCCGAGACGAGAACCCGCTTCGCCGCCCGCAGGCGCGGCCACAGCGCCTTGGGAACGAGGCTCTCGAACAGTTCACGGGATGGTGCCGTGGCATCTGCCTCTCTCGGCCTGCCTGCATCAGGGTCGAGGCCCCGAGCCGCTCCAAGCTGCTGGCGCGAGCACTGCCTCAAGACCGGAGGCAGCAGCCGTCGCACCGTCGCCACGGCACTCGGCAGCTCGATGGCTTCGACTTCGCCTTCGCGCCCGATCACATAGACGAGACTCGCTTCGTCGGTGATCGTGAACTCGAGAACCATTTCCCCTTCCTGCAGGACCGACTGGATCTCGCGGACGGTACGCACACGACCCAGGGGCAGGATGTCGCTGAGCAGCCGCGATCGTTCGTCGAGCAACTGTCGTCGCCGCGTGCTGCTTCCCTCGACCGCGGCGAGAAGCTCCTGGCGGCGGGCATCACGGTCGGCGGCGGCCATTCGTTCGTCATCGAGCTTCGTCAACAAGTGCAGCACGCGATCGCCATCGAGGTTGGCCGCTGCGAGTTCCGCTTGCAGTGACTGCAGGCGCGACACGGTCGTGTCGTCGCCCTGCTGCTGCGCTTTCCGCACGGCTTCGTCGAGCGGGTCGAAACCTTGCTGTTCGACCAGGTCCAACAGGGCCCGCGCGCGGCTACGTTCCGCGGCGTGGAAGGCGTCCGACACTCTGCCTGCCTTCTTCGCCAGTGCCTGCAAGTACTCGAACGCACCGGTGCGCTTGAGCTCGTCGAAGAGAGACTGCCTGACGTCCGCCGAAGTCCTGCTCTGGTTGCGAATCCGGTCGATCATCTCGCACGCCTGTTCAACCTTCGCCAGGGCTGGTTCCACGCGATCGAGCGACGCGAGGCAGCAGCCCACGCTGTTCAGGCTCGCGGCCACGTCCGCATGATCCAGGTCCCCGAACAGGCGCTGCTTCATGGACAAGGAGGCCTCATATGGAAGCAGCGCCTCGGCATTGCGCC
>JAYUCN010000958.1:0-2841 GCA_043740335.1 Planctomycetota bacterium | reverse complement strand
AATAGGGACCCGACACCCGACAGGCCAAGAGTGACCTCGACCCGCGATCTCAATGGGCTTCCGTCGGCGGGCGCTAAGCTACTTCCGGAACCGCTGCGGCCGAAGCCCGTCGGACGCGCGACCATCTCCTCGGGCACACGGGGAGGTGCACCACTCACGTCACGGACCGACTTGCATGGAATCCGATCTTGGGATGATCCCAGGATCAGTTGCATCATGCTTGATCCAGCAGACTTGTTCTTCCTTTCCCGAACGTGCTACGCCGGCGTCATCCGGTTCCGGAAGGACGGCTACATGAGCACGCCGATCGGGCCGCACAAGCCGGTGCCGCCCGAGTCGGCGGCGGACAGGATCGCGACCTGGCACGAGCGCACGAAGGGCACGGAGTTCGTCTGCCAGGACTTCGAGGCGACCATCGACCGCGCGAGGAAGGGCGACCTCGTCTACTGCGATCCGCCCTACTCGGACACACAAGCGATCCTCTACGGTGCCCAGGGGTTCACGTTGATGCGACTCTACCACGCCATCGCTCACGCCAAAGCTCGTGGGGTGTTCGTCGTCCTGTCGATCGACGGGCACAAGAAGTCGGGCAAGAAGAACGTCGACGTCGGCATGCCCGAGGGTCTGTTCGAGACCGAGCATCTCGTCGATTGCGGGCGCAGCATGCTGCGTCGGCTGCAGATGGAAGGGCAGACCCTGGAGGCCGAGGTGGTCGCGGATCGGCTCTTGCTGACCTGGTCGGCTTGAGTCGACTCGGAACACGCTCGTCGGCTCGCACGAACGGGATCGATGACGCACATGAAGTGCAGTGGTTGCTTGCGCGCGGCCAGCGCTCCTCACACACTGCGCCGCCCCGCGGGAGTGCATCAGAGCTGGTGTTCTGCCTGGTCTTCAAAACCTGTGGGGTCTCTCCTCGCGAGGGTCCCGGTGGGTTCGATTCCCATGCACTCCCGCCACTTCACCGAGACCGCGTCACGGGTGCGGCAGGCACAGGTCCGCGCAGAGCGGCAGGTGGTCGCTGCCGAACGAAGTACCCACGGCCATCGTCGCGAGGCCGATGCCCGGACTGGCGAGCACGTGGTCGATCGGGATGCGCAGCGGCCAGGGCAGGACACTGGGCCAGGTCGCGTGGAAGCCGCTGGCCGACAACGCGACGAGCCCGGTCTGCCCCAGCATCGCGGCGAACGCAGCGTTCCATGGCGTCGCATTGAAATCGCCGAGCACGATGCGCATGGGCGGCAGCGGCGCGATGGCGTTCGCCACGGCGGCGAGGGCGGTGTCCCGATCGGCGGCGCGGGCGCCGTTGCCTGGACGCGGTGTGTGCACGCCGAGCAGACCGACCGGGCCCGCGGCGGTTTCGATGACGGCGCGCAGGGCTGGGGCCCAGGCACAACCGAGCGGGATCACGGCGGTGTCGTGCAAGGGCAACCGCGAGAACAAGGCAACGCCGTAGCAACCGGGATCCGCGCGGCTGCAGCGATGGGGGAAGTCGGTGAGGCCGGTCTGCAGACCCGCGAGCCACGCTGGGGTCACCTCGACGCAGAGCACCACATCGGGCGCCGACTGCCGCACGGTTTCGAGAGCCCGCGCCACCTGCACGTTGTCGAACAGGAGGTTGAGGCAGAGCACGCGCAGCGGCATGCCGTTCGCCGCGGGCAAAGGCGCGCCGGCCAACCATGCGGGCAGTACGGCGGCGGCCGCCACGGCGGCGAAGAGAGTGCACACGGCACCTGGCCAGCAGCGACGCGCCGCGAACAGGATGGCGGCGGCGAGCGCGAGCCAGCCCATCGCCTGCACCGGAAAGCATGCGAGCAGGTCGATCGTCCAGTGCAGGCCGGCACCGAACGGGGCCATGGCCGGCGCGACCGCGGGCACGGCCAACAGCAAGACGACGTTCGTGAAGCGGACGCGCACACCGTGGACAATGCCCGCGTGCATCACGGACCCCACATCTCCTTGCGAAATTGCAATACCGTCCAGGGTTTGAGTGAGTTGGTCGCGCGCGGGTGGTTGCGGGCCGCCGCTGCCACACCGTCGACGGACTCGATTCTGCGCGGCCAATCGCTACCCTCTTTCGACCCCCCTGGTTCGACTTCCCCCTGGTCCACGTCGGTGACGACGGTCCTTCTCCCCATCCTGGTCTTCACGGTCCCCGTACTGGCGATCGTGTTCCTTGCCCTCGGCGGGCGGCGCCTGTCCGGTTCGTGCGGCGGCATGAACCCGGATGGCAGTTGCCAGCGCTGCGGCAAGCCGGCGGGCCAGACGGACACGGCCACCGAGGCGTGTCCTCGCTGAACGGTTCTTCGCAGAACGGGGCGCGAGGAACCAGTCCTTCGCCCGGGTCTCGCACGGATGACTACCCATACCATCAAGAAGGGCTTCGACCTCCGCGTCGCGGGTGCTGCTGAGCATGCCTTCGCCGATGCGCCCGAGCCGGCGCGCGTCTGCATCGAGACCGCAGCGTTCCCCGGCATCAAGCCCAAGGTCCTTGTCAAGGAAGGCGACCAGGTCAAGACCGGTCAGCCCATCTTCCTCGACAAGACCGATCGCGATCGCGTCTTCTGCTCGCCCGTCACCGGCAAGGTCGCGCGCCTCGACTTCGGCGAGCGGCGGTTCCTGCTGCGCATCGTGATCGAGAACGGAGCCAGCGCGGGTGGCCGCGAGGAGTTCGTCGATCTGCCGAGACCGTCGGGCGATCGCGATGCGGTCACGAAGGCGATCAAGGGTGCCGGCCTGTGGCCGCTGCTGCGCCAACGGCCGGTCGGCAAACTTGCGAACAGCCAGAAGGAGCCGGTCGCGATCTTCGTGAACGGCATGGACAGCGCCCCGCTCGCGGCCGAG
>JAYUCN010000957.1:0-2851 GCA_043740335.1 Planctomycetota bacterium | reverse complement strand
TGCCGGCTCACGTGCTCGCGTGCGATGGCGCGCTCATCCCGGCGATCAACGAGTACAGCTCGCCGCTGAAGCTCTTCGATTCCCTCGCGGCGGGCGTGCCCACGCTGGCGCCGGATCAGCCGAACCTGCGCGAGACCGTCGTGCACGGGCAGACCGCCCTCCTGTTCCGGCCCGGTGAGGTCGACGACCTCGCGGCCCAGCTCCACCGGCTCGTTCACGACCGCGCGTTCGCCGTTCGCCTCGGCGAGGCGGGTCGGCAGGCGCTGTTGCAGAACCGCTGGACGTGGGCCGGCAACGCCGAGCGCGTTGCCGCGATCTGCGACCAGCTCTTGCCCGGAGCCACGCCGTGAACGCGTTCGTCGCCGTGTTCCTGCCGCTCCTGCTCGCCTACGGCGTGACGCTGTCCTGGTGCGTGGCTCGCTGGAATGCGGAGACCAGGTACTTCGAACACTGCTGGCTCGTGCCGCTCGTCGGTGCAGTCGTCGTGTTCTGGCGGCGGCGGGACTGGCAGGCGCGTCCGGCCGCGTCCGAGCGGGCCGGGTGGTGGTTGCTCGGGCCAGCGCTGTTGCTGCACTTCGTGGGTGCGTTGCTCATGATCGACTCGTGGTCAGCAGCGAGCCTCGTGCTCGCCGTGCCCGGAGCGGCACGGTTGGCCTTGGGACGCCAGCGCTTGCAGGGCTTGTGGCCCGTGCTCTGGCTCGTGCTGTTCGTCGTGCCACTGCCGATCTACGTCGAGGGTCGGGTCGCCTTCACGCTCAAGGAGTTCGCGGTGCAGGGCGGCAGCTGGCTCGCCAACCTCGTCGGTGCCGGCGTGGTCCGCCACGGCGACCTGCTGCAGCCGTCCGGCAGCAAGGGCTCGCTCTACGTGGCCGACGCGTGCGGCGGCCTGCGCTCCCTCATGGCGATGCTGACGCTGGGCTACTGCCTCGCGTTCTTCGTCGGCGCCCCCGCGTGGCCGCGGCGCCTCGTGCTGCTGCTCGCGACCGCACCGCTCGCGATCACGGCGAACATCGTGCGCATCGCCGTGTTGTGCCTGCTGGCGCGCGGGTTTGGCGTGCCGTTCGCGGAAGGCACGGGCCACACGCTCGCCAACACCGCCGAGTGGCTCGCCGATCTGCTCGGACTCGGGCTGCTGGACGGCTGGCTCAGCCGGCGGTGCGTGCGCAGAGCACCAGCCAACATGCCGGTAGCGGCACCCGTCGAAGTACCGGTTGCGACCGCGGGCGCATCGCGCGGGCTCGGCCTCTGGCTGTGGTCCGCCGGCAGCGTGCTGCTCGCGCTGAGTCTCTATCGCCCGTTCGTGGCGGGCCAGGGTCGTGCCGAGCAGTTGCCAGCAAACGTAGCCGGCTACGTGCTGGTGCCGCGCACCGCGGCGGAGGAGGCGCAGTTCCAACGCAGTCTGCCGCGCTGGCGCGAATTGCTCGGCACAGCGGACTTCGTCTGGCGGCGCTACCGTGCCGATCAGGATGCCTGCATCCATCTCGTCGCCCTCTTCCACGACGCGAACTGGAAGAGCGTGCATCCGCCGCGCATCTGCATCGAAGGCAGCAACATGGACATCGAACAGGACGACGAGGTGCCGGCCCCGGGGCTCGGCACGGGTGTCTCCGTGAGCCGCATCGTCGCGCGCGGCAAGTCTGATGGCTGGCGCCGCGTCACCTTGAGCTTGTTCGGCACGCGCGACTGGGCGTCGGGCGACTACTCCGCGTTCACGTGGTACCACCTGCCGCGGGCCTTGCTGCGGGCCAACGAGTCGGGCTTCCTGCTGCGCGTGGAATCGCCGGTCGGCAAGTCGGAGACGACTGCGGACGCGGAAGCGCGCTGCGCGCGATTCCTCGGTGACCTCGTCCTGCCGGCGCGGGAGCTGCTGCGATGACGGTAGCCCACGCGCTGTCGGTCGACGTCGAGGACTGGTTCCAGGTCCTCAACATGGCGCACGTGGTCGATCGGGCCGCGTGGGATGGCTTGCCACTGCGCTGCGGCGACGCGACGAAGCGCCTGCTGGAACTGTTCGCGAGGCGTGGTGCCAAGGCGACGTTCTTCTTCCTCGGCTGGATCGCGGAACGCTTGCCCGAGCTCGTGCGCGAGGTGCAGGCCGCGGGACACGAGATCGGCAGCCACGGCTACGACCATCGTCTGCTGCCCGATCTCGGTCGCGAGGGATTCGCACAAGACCTCGCGCGCACGGCGTCGATCCTCGAGTCGCTGAGTGGGCAGCGGCCGGTCGCGTTCCGCGCCTGCACGTGGTCGATCACGAGGCACACGCCGTGGGCCATCGAAGAACTGCTGCGCGCCGGCGTGCTGCTCGACAGCTCGATCCAGCCCGTGCGTCATCCGGACTACGGGGTCAGCAAGGCGCCGACGATGCCCTATCGGCTGCAGGGCACGACGGGCGAGCTGCTCGAGTTTCCGCCACTCACGTGGGACGTCTGGGGTCGCCATGTGCCGGTGGGCGGCGGTGGCTATCTGCGCCTGTTCCCGCTCGCGCTGTTGCGCGCCGGTCTGCGCCAGAAGGAACGCGCCGACGTGCCGGGCTGCCTCTACCTGCATCCATGGGAAGTCGACCCCGATCAGCCCCGGCAGGCGCTCGGCGGCCTGCGCGGGTTCCGCCACTACGTGAACCTGAAGCGGACCTACCGCAAGCTCGATCGGTTGCTGCAGCAGTACCGGTTCGTCGGCCTGTCGGCGGCGCTCGCTCAGCGCGGGCGCAACTGGATCGAGAAGCTGCCGGCGTTGCGCGCCAGCGAGCTGCTCGCGTAGTCGCGCGCCAGCGTTGCCAGTGCAACCTCGGCGCCGGCGGGCCCGTCCTTTCGGCGGCTCTGCAGCAGCGCCAAAGCCGTGGCATAGAGAT
>JAYUCN010000956.1:0-2851 GCA_043740335.1 Planctomycetota bacterium | reverse complement strand
GCAGCAAACCGCGCCCGTTCGCCGGCCCCATCGGTCGATCGCGTCAGGTAGCATCGCCGCCCGTGCGCGCGGCGGCGTTCTGCCACGGCCTCGTGCTACACTGTGCCATCCGAACGCGGTTGGTTGCTCGTCCATGGGTTCCGTCCTGCAATCTGGCGCGTTCGACGGCGGGGAACGGTCGGCGGGACGCGTCGGTGCGATCCTGCTCGGCCTCTCGATCGCCATCGTGGCGTGGCACGGCCTCGGTGATGTCGCCGCACCCTGGGGCTACGGCTATCGCGACTTCAGCGCCGGTCGTTGGAGCGCCTTCTGGGCGCTGCACCATCTGCAGCCCGGTCTGGCGTGCACGCACGGGATCCCGGTCGAGACCTTCGCGGTCGACCCGGCCAACGGTGCGTCGGTGCCTTGCTTCAACTGGCATCATCCGCCGCTCTATGCCCTCTACCTTGCCGGGTGCGCCTGGTTGTTCGGCTACTCGGAGGCAGTGCTGCGGATCGCTCAGCTCCTCCTCTTCCTCGTCGCCCTTCCGGCTACGTACGACCTGCTGCGTCGACGCTGCGATGCCCTGGTCGGCGGAGTCGCGGTCCTGTTGCTGGCGTCCAGTCCGTTCGTCGTGTTGTTCGGCCCGATGGTGTTGCAGGATGGTGCGGTGCTGAGCTTCGGTCTGGCCACGGCAGCCGCCTTCCAGGCGTACCTCGATCAGCCGTCGCGACGACGGTGGGTGCTGGTCGCGGCACTGCTGTTCCTCACCGTTTCGCTCGACATCCCCGGCTACTTCTGGGGACCGGCCTTGTTGCTCATGGCCCTGACCAGCGAACGTCGCCGGCAAGGTGTGCTAGCGGTGCTCCTGCTCTTTCCCGTAACGGTCACCGCCTTCTTGCTCATGGCACTGCACTACGGAACGGTGCTGGGCGGTCCGCTCGGCTTCGTGCGCACGATGCTGGGCCTGGCTGGCCAGGAAGGCGGCATCCTGGGCGGCAGGACGTTCGGCGAAGCGCTCGCCTTCTCGATGCACGGCGTGGCCAAAGACCTCGGTGCCGGTGGCATCGTGTGCCTGGCCGTCTTCGGTGTGGTCGCGGGCTCGATGGCGAAGGACGCCGTCGTGCGCCGTCTGTTCCGGCTTGGCCTCGCCCTCTGCGTGCCCGGGCTGTGCAACTACCTCCTCTTTCCGGGCCACGCGCTGTCCCACGCGTTCTGGGCTCTGCTGCTCGTCGGTGCGCTGCCGCCACTGGCGGTGATCGTTCCCCTCCTCGGCTGGCGCAACCTGCGAGCGCCGGCCTTGCCGGTGCGGATTCTTGGTCTCTGCATGCTGACGGTGACGGCTGGCGTGATCGGGCTGGGCCTCGTGCAAACGCCTGCCGTGCTCGCGCGCGAAGCTCGGCTACCAGCAGGCATCGACAGTCTCGAACGGCTGCGACCGCTGCTCGCTCATCACCCCGTCGTGCTGACCAACCTGTTCGACTGGGCTGCCTTCGAGAAGTACCGGCGCGACCGGCTCTTTGCAGGCGAAGTACCGATTGGTTCCACGTTGATCGGGCCCGACGGCAAGCAGCTGACCTGGACCACGATTGGCAAGGCGGCCCTGTTCGGCGGTATCGATTCGGTCGAGGCGCTGCAGTTGCTGCTGGCCATGGCGCGCCAGAACGGCATCGCCGATGAGGTGACGTTCCTGTTGGCCGCCGACCCGCCGTCGCCGGAGCTCGAGGCCTACCTCGTCACGCTGGCCAAGCCGACGCGCGAGGGTGATCTCCAGGTCTTTTGTTTCCAGGTGGGCGGACGGTGACGGTGGCGAGCTGATCGCCGCCGTCCCACGCGCCTTCCACTTCACGCCGCCGGCAGTTCTTCGAATTGGGCGATGGCCGCCCGCACGTCATCGGGCACGGGCCGCGGCCGCATGTGCTCGTCGACGAAGACGAGCGCAGCCTGTCCCGTTGCGAGCACCTCGTCGGCCGCCCGCACTTCGTAGTCCATGTGAAAACTCGCCGTGCCCATGGACCGTGTGCGCGCAGCAACCTCGGTCTTCGTGGTGAGGCGACCAGGGCGCAGGAACTTCACCGTGGCCTCTGCCAGCACGAACGGCACCCGATGGTCCGTCAACAAGCCGAGGTGCTGGAAGTACAGGTAACGCGCCTGCTCCATGAGGCTCAGGAAGACGGCATTGTTGACGACGCCGGCCGAGTCGACATCGGCCCAACGCAACGGCACATCCGCGACGAAGCGGTAGAACATGGCGGGTATCGTGCGCCCTGCCGGCCTTGGATTCGATGCCAGGCTGGAGCTATCCCTGACCTCGTTCGTCCGAGCGCCCACCACATGTTCCCACGGCACCTCGCACTGCTCCCGTTCCTGTCGATCCTGGCCGCTGCCGGCGGCCTCGCTGCCCAGCAGGGCAAGCCCCTGGTCGAGCGCTCCTCACCGCTGCAAGTCGTCGAGCCCGACGCCAACGAACGCGAACTTCGCATGACGCCCGAGGTGCGCGCGGTCCAGCGCGCGGCCGACAGCGTCGTCAGCATCTACCTGCAGCATCAGCTTGCCCGGCGCGAGGCAGTCACCGAAGGCCAGGGCTCGGGCGTGATCCTCGACGAATCGGGCCTTCTGATCACGAACTGGCACGTCGTCGCGCCCGTGGTGCTCGCGGATCCGCGCGCAGCGAGTCTCGGTCTGGTCGTCAAACTGCGCGATGGCCGCACCCGCCAGGCGCAGGTGCTCAGTTCGTCGGCGACGCGCGACCTGGCACTGCTGCAGATGCAGCTCGAAGCAGGCGAGAAGGTCAAACCGGCGGAGATCGGCCGGTCGTCCGACCTCATGATCGGCGAGACCGTGCTCGCGATCGGCAACCCGCAGGGTCATG
>JAYUCN010000955.1:0-6959 GCA_043740335.1 Planctomycetota bacterium | reverse complement strand
TCGGCCGCGAGTACTTCGAGCTCGTGGCGCTGCGTCGGCTACCACCTGTGGATGCCCGGGCATTGCGGATCCGCCACGGATCCGAACTGCTGCTGACCGGCATCGGTCTCACGCTCCTGCTGACGCTGCCACTCGTGAACCTCGTGATCCCCGTGCTGGCCACCGCCGTGATGGTGCATCGATTCGAGGGCTGGCGGCGTTCGTCGCCGTCTCAAGCTGGCGGTGGATAGAGCAACAGGGGAACGTGCGCGTGGCGGATGACCTGCTCGGCGACGGACCCGAGCAGCAATCGCCGCAGGCCCGAACGACCGTGGGTCGCCATGGCGACGAAGTCCGCCTTCGTCTTGTGTGCAAACTCGACGATGGCACGCGGGACGTCGGCCGCGTCCAGCACGATCGTCTCCTGGCACAGGTCGCGACCGAACTCGTCCGCGAAGCCCGTCAGCGCCTTCTCCCAGTCCTGCCTGATCTGTCGCCGATCGGGGTAGACGGCCATGAGCCCGCCGCCGCTCGCCTCGAAGGGAATGTCCTCGAGCACCGCCACGATCTTCACCTGCAGGCCGAGCTTCTGTGCCAGTGCGCGCACGGGTGCGAACGCGCGTTTCGATTCGTCGGAGAGGTCGGTGGTCAACACGATGCCGGTCATTGGTTCCCTCAGGGCTTGGTGCCGCAGACGCGATCCGCTGCCAGGCTGCGGACCGTGTGGGGCCGTGCGGCCCGCCCGCAGCTACGTAGATTCTGGACCCCGCTCGGCGCATCGGCCATGGGGAAAAGGGCCACCATGGGCATTCGACTGAAACACGCGCGTCCACCGGGCATATGGACCTCAGAGGTGCTCCCATGAAGACTGTCTCGAAGGAACGCGCACGCAGACGGACTGCCGACCTTGCCGACCTCTGTGCCAGGGACGTGATGCAGAGCAAGCTGGTGACCGTTCATGCCAGTGATCCGCTGCGCGAGGTGGAGAGGGTGCTCACCGACGCGAAGATCAGCGGCGTCCCCGTGCTCGACGACGACGGCAACATTCTCGGCGTGCTGTCGATGCGCGACCTCATCCGTCGTTACGCCGAGGACCGCGACCTGCCCGAGGAAGCGTACTGTCGCGACTTCGACGACGGGATCGACGAGACGGAACAGGCCTCGTTCCAGAGGGTTGGCGAAGGGCCGTGCGTCGGCGACGTCATGACCACCGAGATTGCCAGCGTCGGCCCAAACGCCAGCATGGGCGAGATCGCCGGCAAGATGGTAAGCGCCGAAGTGCACCGACTGCTGGTGGTCGACCACGGCCGCGTCGTCGGCCTGGTCACCACGATGGACGTGCTGCGTGCGATGGCGAGCCCCATGCGCGCTCGGTCTTGACCAGGGCGGCGCTCGGCTCACGCGAGCCACCCAAAGTCCGTGTTGCCGCCGCTGAGCACCATGCCGATGCGCTTGCCCCGCAGCTCCGGGGTGATCGCTCGCAGCGCAGCGAGCACGGTCGCCGCACTGGGCTCGACGACGATCTTCATGCGCTGCAGGAAGAAGCGCGCGGCCTCGACGATCCCGGGTTCGCCGACGGTGACGATGCGCACTCTGTGCTGCTGCAGCAGGCGGAAGTTCGGCTCGCCGAGACCGGTCATCAGGCCGTCGCCCCAACTCTTCGCGCCATCGACGCGCGGCTGTCGCACGCCGGTCGCGAGCGAACGCGCCGCATCGTCGACCGCCTTGGGTTCGGCGCCCAGCATCGTCGCCTGCGGCCGCAGTGCGCGCACGACGACCGCGGTGCCCGCACAGAGGCCGCCGCCACCGACGGGCGTGATGACGATGTCGAGATCGGGGACGTCCTCGAGCAGTTCGAGCGCGGCGGTGCCTTGCCCTGCGATCACGAACGGGTTCTCGAACGGATGCACCATCGCAGCGCCGCGTTCCTGCTGCAGCGCCGCACACACGGCATCGCGGTCGGCAGCCTTGCAGAGGCGGACCTCGGCGCCGTAGCCGCGCACCGCGTCGAGCTTCACCTGGGGCGCATTGTCGGGCATGACGACGATGCACGCGATGCCGCGCTTCTTCGCCGCGTAGGCGAGGGCCGCGCCGTGGTTGCCGCTGCTATGCGTGATGACGCCGCGCTTCGCCGCTGCGTCGTCGAGCGCGAATACGGCGTTGCAGGCACCGCGCGCCTTGAAGGCGCCGACCTTCTGCAGGTTCTCGCACTTGGCGAACACCGTCGCGGCGAGTTCGCGGTCCAGCGTCGCGGAGGTCAGCACAGGCGTGCGGTGCACATGGCCGCAGATTCGTTCTGCGGCGGCGCGGATGTCGGCCAGGGTTGTCACGACGGAGCACAATAGCTCGCGGCCAAGTAGTCTGCGCGCATGCTGAAGATCCGAACGCTGTCCGTGGCGTCAATCGTACTTCTGGCGAACAGCGCGAGCGCTCAGGCCAACGCGCCAACACGACTGCAGGTGCATTGCGTCGACGTCGATGGCAAGCAGGTTGCGGGCGCCGAAGTTCACGTCTTCCAGAACCGGCGCATGCCGGACGGTTCCGGCACCATGATCGGCAACGGGCCCTTCACCAGCGGTGCGGACGGAATCGCCGAGACCGCGACAGCCATCGACTATGACGGCGGCAAGTTCGACCGTTGGGCCTACGTGCGAGTCGCTGGCAAGATGGTCGGGGCGCTGCGCCAGGCCCGTTTCGACGACAGCCCGGCCGATGCGAAGCTCATCGTCACTCTGTATCCATCGCGCGAGTTGCGCGGTCGGGTCAAGGTACCGGATGGTGTGCGACCCGAGGCCGTCCGCATTCGCGTGCGGACGTTGTCCCAGATCGTCGGCACCAACCTCTGGGGTCAGGTGTACCCACGCCAACTCGGCATCGCCTCCCTCGAGAACGTGTTGCCCGAACGGTTCGAGTGTCAGGTCGCGAAGGACGGTTGCTTCGTACTCTCCGACATGCCGTCGAAGCCATTCCTTCTACTGGCCGCGACGGGTGATGGGCTGGCGCAAGTCTTGTGGAGCAACGCGCTGCTACCAGAACGCAGTGTTCCCGAGATGATCGAACTGGACGTCACCGCCGAATCGCGATTCGGCGGTGTGCTCACCGATGCCAGGAGTCTCCCCGTGGTGGATGCCAGCGTCGAGCTCCGCATCAGCAGCGAAGCACGTGGGCCTGCCACCGCAATGTTTCTTGCAAACACCGACAAGTCTGGATTGTTCAAGCTCAGCGGCTTGCCCGCTGGCCCGTTCGAACTGTCCGTACGATCCCAGGCCGGGGTGATGCGGCCACAGCGCATCAACCTGGCGAAGGCCGAGTCGAAGCTCGACGCGAAAGTCGAACTCGAAGATGGAGAGGAGGTCGCTGGAGTCGTCGTGGTGCGAGGAGGTGAGGCACCCCTCGCCGACGTCAGCGTGATGGCGATCACGACCGACAACCTGCAGCTGAACCTCGGCAACTCCCGAACCGACCTGCAGGGCCGCTTCCACATGCGCCTGCCGAGTGGGCCGGCCAAGCTCTACTTCGGTGGCGTGCCGCGAGGCTTCGTGTATCCGAATCCCCAGATCCTGACGACGATCGACGTCAAGTCTGACGACAAGCAGCTACAGAAGCTCCGCTTCGAGATCGAACGCGCGCAGTGACCCCCTCCAGTCATCACTGCTGCTGCACACGCAGCCGCCCGTTCTTGCGATCGACGTCGTAGAGCTTGTTGCCGAGCGGCATGCCAGTCATCTTGAAGTCGATCGGATCGCCGATCGGATCGTCCTGCACCTCGCCGTAGCGGATCGCGAAGCCGCAGGCGATGCGGAAGATGTTGTCGAGCACGAACGCGTGCAGATACAGGTTGACGCCGCGGTAGCGCGATCCCACCCCCGTCTCGGGATGGTAGTGCTCGAACGAGTTCGCCTCGTTGGTGCCTTCGGTCGCCCCGCTCAACATCGTCACCGTCTTCTTGAGCAGTTCTCCCGCGAGCTTCGTCGCGCGCTTGTTGCCGCGCTCCGCCCAGTAGGTGAGGCCCTCGAGGATGTGCGAGTTGATCATCGGCCAGACCCGGCCGTTCCACGGGCAGCCCTTGCGCGTGCCCTTCCAACGCCCCGTCGCGTCGTACGTCGAATCGCTCATGGCGATGCTCGGCACCGGGAACTTCGTCCAGAACTCTTCGCGGTCCGACAGCGTGTCGAGCATGCGATCGACCTGCTTCTGGTTCGGGATGTCGGTGCCCAACGGGTAGAAGCCGACGGCGGCCTTGACGTTGGTCTTCCTGCGGTTGTCCGGATCGAGATCCATGAACAGCCCGGCCTTCTCGTCCCACATCTTCTTGCGCACCATGTCGAGGATGACCTCGGCTTCGGCCTGGAAGCGGTTGGCCATCGCCTTCTCCTGGATCTCCTCCGCGACCTTGTGCAGCCACTTGACCATGCGGTAGCGGAACACCGAGGCGTCGATGCCCTTCAACCGGAACTGCTCGGTGAACTCGATGGCGCGGTCCGCCTTCTCGTCGATCACCATGTAGCGGCGCGAGAACTCCTGCCCGGCCTCGAAGTGATTGACGATGTCCGTGAGGCCGCTGCCCTCGGGGTCGCGGTTGTTGGCGAGCCACTTCACGTAGCGCTGCATCGCCATGAGCACGGCCTTCTTGGTGGCCTTGTCGGGATGCATCGCGTCGAGCGATTCGAACCCACCACCCCAGTCGGCGTGATAGAAGTCGGCGACGTTGAGGCCGCTCATGTAGACGCGGCCGGGCACCTGTCCATTGTGGTGGATGTTCTCGAAGAACACCTTGAGGCAGCCCCGCGCCAGCGTCGGATCCTGGAGCCAGCGCGCTTCGCGCATGATCGCCGGCGTGCTGAAGCTCGTGGGCTGGTGGAACGCACCGTTGCCCTCGCAGACGGCCGACGACGAGAACAGGCCAGCACCGTGGGGCTGGCGCAACAGGTACAAGAGTTCGAAGCGGTGGCGCACCACGCGCTCGAGCTCCTTGTTGTCGCAGTGGAAGCGCGGCACCTTCTCCCAGAACGTGTTCCAGCCGTTCTCGTTCTTGATGTCCGGACGACGCGCGCGGAAGTTCACGCCCTTGCCCTTGAACACGACGTTGGCCTCGAACCGGTGCATCGCCTTGCCACCGGCCTTCAACGGCACGGGACGGAACAGGCCCGCGTAGACGCGCGAGCCAGGGATGATGGGACTCGGCTTCTCCATCGGCCGCTTCGCGCGCGGCGTCGGCAGCGCATCCATCTCGAACCACGGCGTCTCCTCGAAGTCCGGCCGGTCGCTGCCACCTTCGGCGAAGAAGCCTTGCAGGCACCGTGCGCCCTTGCTGTCGGGACTCGAGTAGTGGATGTCCGAAGGCACTTCCGGGAAGTCGCCTGTCTGGAGCATGCGCCGGATGCGGAAGCTGTCGCCCTCGAGCGAGACCGGCTCGCCTTCGGGGTCCGTCGTCGTCCACTGCACGACCGTGATCTCACGATCGGCCTTGCCGGTGTTCGTGAGCTCCAGTTCGGAGACGAAGCGGTCGTCCTGGGTGACGAATCGGGTCTCGACCACCTTGAACCCGCCTGGCTCGTCGAACGAGACGACCGCCTTGCCGTGGTCGTGCAGTGTCTGACGGTAGTGGAGCGCGATGGGTTTGCCGTGCTCGAGGAACGACAGGAAGAAGATGGACGGGACGAGCGCATTGCCGACGTTCGCTTCGTCGGCAAACCCGGGCGCCTCGTGGAAGCGGGGAAAGCGAGGCGCGTAGAGGCAATAACCACCACCGGCGAGCGCGAACTTTTTCTTCTGATTCATTCCGGAGTCCCGGGGCGAGGGAGCGAGACCCTCTGGAGCTGGACATCGCATTTTCGTCCAACAGGAACTCCGGTTGACGTCCTCGGCATTCGCTAATCTACTGCCTTCCAGGTGCTTGTATCGAAGCGAGCCGTCGCGTTCGGGGTTCCACTTCATCCGGTATTACCGGATGGTTGCTGGACGCCGACGGGCATCTTGATGACTGCGGGAACACAGTCAAGCGGTTTCCTCGCCCGCAATCGCGGAACGGTCGCCGAAGTCAGGTGCCGCAGCGGACCCCGAGGGCCTGCCAGGGATCGTCGACGTGGACGGCCGCGCGGCGCGCCGCCGCAGCGCGCAGGACTTCGGCCAACTGACCAGTGAGGTGGCGCCGCGTGAATATGCCGAGTCGCGAACGGGCACAGCCGACCTGCACGAAGCCGCGCGCGTGGCGTTCGAGCATCCCCTCGAGGGCTGCTTGCAGCGCCTCGACATCGGTAGCCGGCACGACGACGCCAGCCTGCAAGTGACGAATGAGATCGGCACCGTCACCCGGCGGCAAGGCGGCGAGCAGAGGCCGCTCGCTCGCGAGCGCTTCGTAGACCTTGCCCGGCACGACGAGCGCGCGTTCGCCGGCGGGGACCCCGTGCAAGGGCACGAACACGGCATCCGCGCTGCACAGCGCCTCGATGGCAGAGCGATGCGTGAGGTAACCGTTCATCGTGACGACATCACCGATGTCGAGCCGATCGACGAGCTGCCGATGGGTTGCCTCGACGGCGCCGAACAGTTGCACCGCGAGGCGCGCACAGGCCGCCGGTGATCGCCGCTTGCACTGAGCCACCGCGTGCAGGAGAAAGTGACCCGTCCGCCCGAGTGGCGCGATCTGTCGATGGCGCACGCGCAGCAGGCGATTGCGCGTCAGTCCCTCGGGCGCATCGACAGGATGGAAGGTGCCCATGTGGACGAGGTGGAAGCGACCATCCGCCGGTGCCGCCTTCACTGGAACGCCCTCGAAGTCTTCTTCGTCGAAGCCGTTGGGGATGACCACCGTGCGCGCAGGATCGGCACCGAGGGCTGTGTAGGCGACCTTCGCCTCCGGCACGTTGGCGATCACGAAGTCCGCCCGCGAGAGCGCGCGCCGCATGTGCGCGAGATCCGCCCGGGCGTGCAGGATGGTGCGGTACGAACGCCACCCGTCGAGTGCCCATGGATCGCGC
>JAYUCN010000954.1:0-2858 GCA_043740335.1 Planctomycetota bacterium | reverse complement strand
TCGGCTCGTGCAACCGACTGGCGCACGCTTCCGCCCTCGCCATCGGTGAGAACCCGGGCTGCGCCTACAACCCGTTGTTCGTGCACGGCAACGTCGGTCTCGGCAAGTCGCATCTGCTGCAAGCGATCTGCCACACCGTGACGAGGCGAGATCCACACGCTCGTGTGCTCTACATGAGCTGCGAGGACTTCACGAACGCCTTCATCCAGGCGATCCAGTTGCACCAGCTCGACAGCTTCCGTGAGTACTACCGAAGCGCGGACGTGCTCGTCATCGACGACGTGCAGTTCCTGGCCAACAAGGAGAAGACGCAAGACGAGTTCTTCCACACCTTCAACGCGCTCTACGACGGTCAAAAGCAGATCGTGTTGTCCTCGGACCGGCAACCGGTCGAGATACCCACCATCTCGGAACGGCTCGTCTCGCGCTTCAAGTGGGGCCTGGTCGCCGAAGTCGAGGCGCCGTGCTTCGAGACGCGCGCGGCCATCGTGCGCCGCAAGGCGAAGGGCCGCGGCGTGGATCTGCCGGACGATGTCGCGGCCTTCCTGGCCGAGCGGGTGACCGCCAACATCCGCGAACTCGAAGGTGCCGTGATCAAAGTCGTCGGCATCGCGGCGATCACCGACCAGCCGATCACGCTGGCGCTCGCCGAAGGCTGTGTGCGTGGCCTGCCCGGGCGTCACGCGCAGGTGTCGGCTGACGACGTGATGACTCTGATCACCAGCGAGTTTGCGATCACCGCTCGCGAACTGACCGGCAAGAGCCGCACACAGACCGTGAGTATGCCACGACAGATCGCCATGTTCCTGTTGCGTGAGCACACCGAGAACTCGCTCGAGGACGTCGGCCGCATCTTCGGCAACCGCGATCACACCACGGTCCTCTACGCCGTCACCAAGATCCGTGATCGGTCCCAGAAGGACCGCATGTTCAAGGAGCTCCTGAGCGGGCTCAGCAACCGACTGCTGACCCGCACGTTCAGGTAGGCCGATCTCCCGCTGGCCGGGCGGAAACAACACGGGCAAGACGGAGCATCCAGCCGGCACCGGCCAGCGGATTGCTCTGCGTCCCACGGTTGTCCAAACTGTCGTCCTTGCCTCGTTGGCCCTTCGCGTGGTTTTGGACATGCGGTCGACAGCCCTTGCACCTGCGTTCTTTTGACGAATGGGACCCGGCGGCGGCTCGGAGTGGCACGGACAGCGGGTGCTGGTGTCTCGAGATCGGTGCAATCGCGGGGGGGCTTCTCTGGAACGTCCGCGGAGTCTCGTGGGGGGCTTTCGGCTCGCTTGGGAGTGGCTGCGTCGAAGGCAGCGCCGGACCTGAACATGTCAACTTCTGGAGGAGTATTCCTCATGGTTTATCCAGAACGGTGAACCTCTCGCGAGCGCGCTTTCTGCTTCGATCTGCTGCGGTTGCCTGGCTAACCTATGCACACTCGTGACGGGACGGATGACTGTGACGAGAGAAGGTTTTCTCTCCAGCACAGACTCATCGTCCGGTGCCGCGATGCCTGGATTGACGATCCTCGCACCTGAGCATCGGAGGTCTCGTCAACACTCGTGTCCAAGAGCTGCTCCCACGACGATGAAGATCCTCTGCGACCGCATGGCTCTCCAGGAGGCCGTGAATGTGGTGTCTTCGGTGGTGCCGGTGAAGACCACCAAGCAGATCCTGCAGAACCTGTTGGTGCGGGCCGATGGTGATGGCATCACGTTGTTCGCCACTGACCTCGAGATGGCAGCCAGGATGCACCTGGACGCGGTCAAGGTCATGCACAAGGGCACGGTCCTGCTGCCGGCCCGGGAGACCTCGGCTCTGCTGCGCGAACTGAGCGACCCCACGGTGACGCTGGAGAGTTCCGAGCAGCGCTGTCGGATCGAGAGTGGTGGCGGTTCGTTCGTGCTGCTTGGCGAGGACCCCGAGCAATACCCGGAAGAGACCAACGTCAAGTCCGACAAGCGCCTGGAACTCGGCAGTGGCCATGTTCTGCGCATGATCCAGGAGACCATCTTCGCCGCGGCGCGCGAAGAGACGCGCTACGCGATCAACGGCGTTCTCATCGACTCGGCGGCCGGCTGCGTTCGCATGGTGGCGACCGATGGGCGACGTCTCTCGATCAGCTACCAACAAACCGACAGCAAGACCGAGTTCAAGGTCGTCGTGCCGTTGCGGGCCCTGAACACGCTCGTCCGCGCAATTCCCGAAGGCAGCAAGGATCCGTTGCGCATCGAGGTGGGGGACAAGCAGATCGTCTTCACGACCGGCAAGGTCCAGCTTGTGAGCCAACTGCTGGAGACACGCTTCCCCGACTACGAAGGGGTGTTGCCCAAAGCCGCCGACACGACCGTGGAAGTGCCCAAGGCCGTGCTCGAGAGTGCGCTTCGCCGCGCTGCGATCTTGTCGTCGAGCGAGATGCGCATGGTGCGATTCGAAGTCGGCGAACAGTCGATCCGCATGACTGCCGAGAGTTCCGCCCGTGGGCGCGCGGACGTGACCGTCGACGCGGTCGTCAAGGGTGCCGGCGGCAGCATCAACTTCAACCCGGACTACATCCTCGAGGCCCTGCGCGTCTGCCAGCTCGAACAGGTCCGGCTCGACATGTCCGACGATTCGATGCCGGCGAAGTTCACGCTCGGCGAGTCGTTCACCTACGTCGTCATGCCCATCAGTGGAACCTGAAGGGGCACCCGGGCAGTCCGTGGCCGAACCGCAACCAGCTGGCGACTTCCTGCGCGACATCCTGAAACAAGCAGGGCGCAGCAAGGCTCGCAGCGCCTACAACGATGCACTCGATCGGATCCTGAGTCCCGCCTTGCGACCACATTGCCAGATCCTCGGCTGCCGCGCGGGCCGGCTCG
>JAYUCN010000953.1:0-2860 GCA_043740335.1 Planctomycetota bacterium | reverse complement strand
CGCACCGCGCGTCCGCCGCGCCTGGCTGTGGTCCCTGCTCGCGTTCCTGGTCATCGCGGGCACCATCGCGTTCCGCTTCCGCGACATCGACCGCGCTGACCAGAGCGAGGCCGCAACCCGCTACCTGCGCGAGACCGCGTTGCTCGTCGGCGGCATCGCGGGCACGTTGGCCCTCGTACAGTTCGTCGTCTGGCCGCGTCTCGCCTGGACGCTGCTGCTCTACGCGATTCCCGCCCGCGCGACCGTGATGCTGTTCACGTGGCTCGCGAAGCACATGGAGTGGAACACGCACTACACGAAGTTCGGCCCGTCGGGCATCGAGAAGGACATGGCCGCCACGCTGGAGAGTGCGAGCCTCGCGCAGTTCGGGTTCTGGGTGCCGCTGACGATCGTCGCGGGCACGCTGGCGGGCACGTTGTTCGCGCGGCGGTCGCGACCGCCCGTGTGAACGCGGCGGCGGCAGCTTCGACATCTTGGCGAGATCGCCATCACGATGCCGGACTGGATGGCGTGGGAGTGCTTCGGGGAAGGCAATGGTTTCAGCTCGTTGGCGGCAATGAGCGGAAGGATCGAGCAGATCCGCCAACGCATGAAGTACCGCCCGAGGATCAGCTCGAGGGAGATCGGCTGCATCGTGCTCACGCAGCCAACGTTCTTCGCCAGAAGTGACTGGGTACGGCAGCCGGCCGACTGGCCGGAGCGCAGCCTGACGCCGGTGACGCGCAGCTTGGGCGAAGGCGAATGGCGGCGCGTGTGGGAGGCCTGCCAGGATCGTGCTGCCGCGCAACGGCCTGCCGCGGGAGGTGTCGGTGAACCGCGTCAGCGGTACGGCGCGTCCCGCCTCGTGCAACCCCGACTCGGACAAGGCGCGTTCCGTGTGCTCGTCACGGAGGCCTATGACCGAGCCTGCGCAGTCACGCAGGAACACTCGTTGCCGGTCCTCGAGGCAGCACACATCCGGCCGTTTGCGCAAGCAGGGGCACATGAGCCAGCGAACGGATTGTTGTTGCGCGCCGACTTGCACCGGTTGTTCGATCGTGGCTACCTGACCGTCGATCCGGATCTGCAGCCTCGGATTGGCGAACGTCTGCGCCAGGACTTCCACAATGGCAGCACCTACTACCCTCTGCAAAGAAGGCCGCTGCGGCTGCCTGAACACGACGAGGAACGGCCGGACCCTGACCTTCTCGCATGGCATCGCGAGAAGGTCTTCCTCGGATGAGAGTGGGGTGTGGACATCGTCGCGAGTGATCGCGAGCAGGATCCTGGACCACTGCAGGCTGCTTGCGCCTCACTCCACGAGTTCGCACGCGTCGTAGACCGGACCCTCCATGCAGGTCTTCGAGTACGGCCAGCCCTTGAAGCGCGGCCCCTGCACCTTCACCGAGCAGCCATTGCAGACGCCGTAGCCGCAGGCCATGTAGGTCTCGAGACTCAGGAAACACCGCAAGGAACGCTTCTCGCACAGGGCCGCGACCGCGTGCATCATCGGGTCGGGACCGCAGCAGAAGACGGTCTCGCCACCGCGCACGACGCCGCGTCCGATCAGGTCCTCGAGCAACGCGGTGACCATGCCGCGCAAGCCGTGGCTGCCGTCGTCGGTCGACGTGTGGACGCGCGCGAGTCCCTCGAAGTCGTCGAGTCCCGCGAGCGCTGCGCGCGTGCGGCCACCGAACACGAGCCTCGACAGCCGACCTTTCGCCTGCTCCTGCCGCGCGTGCAGCAGGAACGGCGCGAGGCCGACACCGCCTGCGACGCACACCGCATCGGCGACATCCTGCGGGAACGGCTGGCCGAGCGGCCCCGTGAGCACGAGACCGTCGCCCGGTCGCACAGCGCACAGCGCGCGCGTGCCTTCGCCCACGGGCTTGACGAGGAAGCTCCCCCACGCGCCGTCGGCGGCGCGATCGTAGAGCGAGAACGGCCGCGGCAGCTGCACGGGCCAACGCTGCTCGGTTCGCAGCATGTAGAACTGGCCCGACAGCGTGGGCAGGATCGGGCCGTCGACTTCGACGGCGAACGAACCACCACCGAGATCGCGACGGCGGCGCAAGGCATGGACTCGGGTCTGCATTCGGGCCGCAGAGCATAGATGCGATGAGACCGCCAGTCTCCCACGCAGTGCGCCCAACGCTCGTGCTCGCGCGCACGCAGCCGTATCATGCGTCGTCGCGGAGTCGCACATGACGTCGCTGTCGCCCGATTCGCTGGTGCTCGTGCGCTTTCTCGATCACCACGAAGCGGACCCGTTGCTGACGCTCGGCGCGTTCGCGGCCCGGGAGCGCGATCCGCTGAGCCCTGCGGCCGAACTGCGGATCAGGGCCTACCTGCGCGCTGACGCGGCGCTGGCCCGCTCGCGCAGCGCGGGCCGGCACGACCAGGCGGACGCGCTGGCACGGGGCTCGGTGGCGGGCCTCGCGCGCTCGCTGTTGTCGCTGTCGCCGGACGCGCTCGAACACGAACTGGCGGAACTCGGCAGCGATGCGATCGCGAGCGACCTGCGCGCGGCAGCACAGGACATCGACGCCGCGATGCCGGACGCGGACCGCGCGATCGGTCCGTACCACCTGATCGGCCTGCTCGGCGAAGGCGGCATGGGCACCGTCTGGCTCGCCGAGCAGCACAGCCCCGTGCGGCGCCTGGTGGCGGTCAAGGTCATCCGGCTCGACATCGACAGCAAGGCCGTGACGCGGCGATTCGAGCTCGAGCGCCAGGCGCTCGCCGTCATGAACCACGAGTCGATCGCGAAGGTCTTCGAATGCGGCGTCACCGCGCGCGGTCGGCCCTACTTCGTCATGGAGTACGTGCCCGGTGAACCGCTGACGGACTGGAGCGACCGCCGCCGGCTGCCGCTGACCGA
>JAYUCN010000952.1:0-2865 GCA_043740335.1 Planctomycetota bacterium | reverse complement strand
CATCGAGGTGTGGGCCGCGGTGCTCGCGCGGCATTGAGCGTCGCCGTCGCGGCGACGGTTCACGCGCGCAACAGGTTCGCGAAGCCGAGCGACTCGGCGAGGACCGCGAGCACCACTGCGACCTGCACGGCCGATGCCGATGGCCGGCGCAGGTGGCGCACGACACTTGTCACGCCACCGAACAGCACGACCGTCACCAAGGCACCGGCGACGAAGAACCAGACGCCGTCGAGTCGCGCGAAGGCCGGCAGCAGCACGCCCGGCACGATCGGCAGGCACACCAGGTAGGTGTGCACGCAGTGGTCGCACTCACGCAGGGGACCGAACAGCAACGGTACGAGTGCGGGTGCCCAGAGTGTGACCGCCGCGAGGATCGCGGCGCGTGACCATGAGCCCGCGAGCCTGCGTTCGGCACCCGCGACCACGCTCAGCCCCCCTTCGCCCCCGCCGGCACCTTCTTCGCCGCCTCGCGCACGACTTCGAGGTCGTTCTCCGCGCCCGTGGCCTCGACGAACTGCAGGAAGGTCCACTGCTGCGCGTGCAGCGCATGGTCGGCGGGGAACAAAGCGCGCAGCGGCTCCTGCAGCGTGTAGCCGAGCAGCGCCATGCCGAGCCGCGTCGCATGCAGACGGTCGCCTTGCAGCAGCGCGCCTGGCGCAGTCTGCAGCGGACCTTCCGGCAACGGCAGCACGGCGCCCTGGTCCTTCATCGTGCGCACGAGCTCGGCGAGCGGCACGAAGTGGAAGTTCTTGTGCGTCTTGACGAACGCCGCGAGCTGCTCGTTGAGTTCCTTCAACACCTCGGGCGATGGAATCCAGCTCGGACGCAACTGGCGCACAGCCGCGCCTCGCATGTCGGGCAAGTCGCCGATCAGGACCGGCATCTGGAGTTTGGCGAGCAAGGCCATGCCCTCGGTGAGCTTGTCCTGGCGCGCCGGGCCCTCGTCCCCGGCCACGGGGCCATACGCGAACCAGAACGGAAAGTCGATCGCGACGACGACGTCGGCCTTGGCCTTCTGCACACCCTGGATCTGCTCGCCACCGATCCTCGGTGGATCGGTGAACATCGAGACCATCTCGAGCGGGTTGTGCGTCGTCGCCCGCCCATGCTCGCCGCACCACTGCTTGAGCACGTGCTGCAGCGTGACCGAGTCGCCGAGCTCCTTGGCACCGGACATCGGGCCGTCTTTGAACCCACCGCTGACGGAAGCGCCGATCACGTGGAGGCGCAGTTTCTTGGTGGCGGGCTTGGTGTCGTCCTGGGCGGCGAGGGGAACGAGGCTGCAGAGCAGCGCAACGACGAAGGGCGATCGGTAGCGCATCTTGACTGGAATCTTCGAGGGGAAGGACGGCGACGGCGGCTGGCCATGCACAGCGGCAGCCGGAAGGTTCTGGTTCAGATCCTCCCTCGGCGCCGGGCTCCAAGCACGAGAGATCGTTCCCTCGGGCCGGGCTCGGCTTGGAGCCACCCCGCCGCGGCCGGAATCCGCGGCCATTCGGCACGCCGAAGCAGCGAATGCCGATGGCGTTGGCGATCGTGCGCGGCCAGGGTAGTCTCTCGCTGCCCCACCATGGCTTCTCCCCCATGGCCATCCCAGAGGACTCCCCGCCGATGATCCACCGCTCGCTCCCTTTGTCCCTGTTGCTGTTCGCAGCCGCCATAGCAGACGTGTCGGCACAAGCCAACACGATCCCCGGCCGCGACATCCAGTTGCAGACCACCGTGTCCATCCAGCGCTATCGGCGCACCGGCACCTTCCCGAACGGCGTGCAAGCCATCGGCATCGGAACCACGGTCTGCAACCCAGGCACGTCGGACATTCCGTTCCAAGCCGCGATGAATCCGAACCACGCCTTCATCCACTACATCGTCGCCCGTGAGTCACAAGGCCGATTCGTACAGATCTCCAACTACGCCTGGGTCAAGCACACGTTTGGTTCCAACAACCTGGCGAGCCCGTGCGGCACGTGCCCCCTCCCAGGCACGACGAGCTTCGTCGTCGTCGGGTGCAACGACACCTACAACAACTCGCAGGCTGTCGATCACTTCAACCTCGGTCCGCCCGAGGAAGTCGACCCATGGCTCGGCACGTGGGTCCCGCAGTGTTCGTACTTCGATGTCGGCAACCCCCCGGTCGCGCCGGCCCAGCAGTGCGATGGCATCCGCAGCCTGACCCAGACGCAGGCGAGCGCGCTGAACACGGCGATCGGCAAGGCGATGCGCGTCTACGACGACGACCTCAACGTGGCCGGCTCCACCTTCTGGTACCAGGCGGGCTACTTGATCCAATCCGAGGCCGAGTCGCTGCGCGGCAACAACATCGGCTCGCGCCAGTTCACGGCGACCTGGAACGGCTCGACCAATTGGAACTTCGTCGACGGCACAAGTTACCTGCTCGGCTCGGTGCTGCAGCGCTGGACCGGTGCCTCGCTCAACTCCAACAGCAACGGCACCGACGATGGCCGCTACTACGTCGCGGTCAAGGTGACGGGCCCGACGAACGGCCTCTACCACTACGAGTTCGCGGTCCACAACCGCGACAACAAGCGCGGCATGGGCGCGTTCCGCATCCCCGTGTGCCCCGAGGCGCAGGTGCTGAACTTCGGTTTCCACGACGTCGACCGCCTCGCACTCAGTGACTGGAGCGCAGCCAAGGTCGGCGGCGAGATCGTGTTCCAGACCCAGGCAGTGAGCCTGAACCCGCTGCGATGGAACAGCATCTACAACTTCTGGTTCGACAGCGACGCGGCGCCGCAGGCCGGCACGGTGTTGCTCGACCAGTACGACATCGGGCCAGGCGCGCTGACGGTCAACGTCACGTCGACGACGCCGAGCGGCGTGTGGAACCAGAACCTCGGTGCTGGC
>JAYUCN010000951.1:0-6986 GCA_043740335.1 Planctomycetota bacterium | reverse complement strand
GTCTCACCGCGCCGAAGGGGCGCCAGTCGCCATGAAGGCTGGCATGAAGACCGTCGCCATCGTCGGCGCGTCGGGCTACACGGGGCGCGAACTGCTCACGCTGCTGGCCCGCCATCCGCACCTGCGCGCCGCGGTCGTCATGACGGCGCGCCCAGGTGCTGCCCCGGAGCCGCCCGCGTTCCCCAACGAGCCCGTGATCGACGCCCTCGATCTCCAGCGTCTCGCGAGCGTCGACGGCGTGTTCCTCTGCACGCCGCACGGTGCTGCCAGCGAGATCGCGCGCGCCGCCCTCGCGCACGGCAAGCGGGTCGTCGACCTGTCGGCCGACTTCCGCCTGCGCGATCCGGCCGTCTACGCCGCCACCTACGGCAGCGCCCATCCCGCCCCCGAACTGCTGGCGCAGGCCGTCTACGGTCTCACCGAGCACGCGCGCGATGCCGTGCAGAAGGCACGCCTCGTCGCCAACCCGGGCTGCTACCCGACCTCGATCCTGCTGCCGCTCTTGCCGCTGCTCGCCGAGCACCAGCTCGACAACTTGGCCCCCATCGTCGCCGACTGCAAGAGCGGCACCTCGGGTGCTGGCAAGGCCCCGAGCGAGCGCACGCACTTCGCCAACGTGCACGAGAACTTCTGTGCCTACGCCATCGGTTCGCATCGCCACGTGCCCGAGATCCATCAGGAAGCTGGCACGGATCGCATCGTCTTCACGCCGCACCTGCTGCCGACGTTCCGCGGCATCCTGTCGACCCTATACCTGGCGCCCGCACCCGGCGTCACGGCGGCCACCATGCGCGGCTGTCTGCACGAACGCTACGCGCGCGAACCGTTCGTGAAGGTCTACGACCATGGCCTGCCCGAGCTGCGTTGCGTGCAGCACGGAAACCAGTGCCACCTGGCGGTTGCCCAGAACGGCCCGCTCATCGTCGTCGTCTCGGCGATCGACAACCTCCAGAAGGGCGCGTCGGGCCAGGCGCTCCAGAACATGAACCTGATGCTCGGCTTGCCCGAAACGGACGGTCTGTCATGAGGAACGCTCGATGAGAATCCTGGTCAAGGTCGGCGGCGCCCAGCTCGAAGAAGCGGCCCCGCGCACGGCCCTGTGCAACGCGATCGCCCACGCCCACCGCGAAGGGCACGAACTGATCGTCGTGCACGGCGGCGGCAACCAGATCCGCGCCGTCGGCAAGGCGCTCGACCTGCCGGACCACTACCACGAAGGCCTGCGCATCACCAATGCGAGCACCGCGAAGGTCGTGCTCATGGTGCTCGGCGGCCTCGTCAACCGCACGCTGGTCGCCTCGCTGCAACGCAACGGCGTTCCGGCCGTCGGCATCAGCGGCGCCGACGGCGCCTCGTTCACGGCGAAGAAGCTCGAGCTGGCCGGCGTCGACCTCGGTTTTGTCGGCACCATCGACGCAGTCCGCCCGCAGCTCGTGCAGACGCTGCTATCGACGGGCTACGTGCCCGTGATCGCGACGGTCGCTCCCGGCCGACAGGCCAGCGAAGGCGAGCCGTTCTTCAACCTCAACGCCGATCACGCCGCAGGCCCGCTGTGCCGCGCCTTCGGTTGCGACGCGCTGCTGTTCCTGACCGACGTGCCGGGCGTGCTCGACGCGCAGGGTCAACGCCTCGCCCAACTCACGCCTGCCGACTGCCAGGCCCTCGTCACGACCGGCGTCGCCAAGGGCGGCATGCTGCCGAAGCTCGAGGCCGCCGTGCTGGCACTGCGCGAGAACCCGCGCGCCCTCGTCAAGATCGCCCCCGCGGCGGCACCCGACGCC
This sequence comes from Planctomycetota bacterium, assembly GCA_043740335.1. GTDB lineage: Bacteria > Planctomycetota > UBA1135 > UBA1135 > UBA2386 > DASVAL01. The sequence goes on along the minus strand of JAYUCN010000951.1, from coordinate 5,205 downwards.
GTGCTGATGGCACTGCGCGAAGGCACGGGCACCCGTTTCCTCACGGCCGGCAACACGACCACCACGGAGTCACCCCATGGATGAAGGCCTCATGCAGACCTACGCGCGCGCCGACGAAGTGTTCGTCGACGGGCACGGCGCCGTGCTCTGCGACAGCACGGGCCGCGAGTACCTCGACTTCCTCGCCGGCATCGCCACAAGCGCGCTCGGCCATGCCCACCCCGAACTGACCGCCGCCCTGCGCGACCAGGTCGGCAAGGTCGTGCACCTGAGCAACCTGTTCCGGCACCCGTTCACGGAGCTGGTCGCTACACGCTTGTGCCGGCTCACGGACATGGCCGCAGCGTTCTTCACCAACTCGGGGACCGAGGCCATCGAGTGCGCGATGAAGCTCGCGCGCAAGGCGATGCGCAACCGCGGCACGCCCGAACGCACGTCGTTCGTGGCGCTCGAAGGCGGCTTCCACGGTCGTTCGCTCGGCGCCCTCTCGCTGACGTGGAGCGAGAAATACCGGGCCCCCTTCCAGCCGCTCCAGCATGTGACCTGGGTGCCACCGGAGGACGTCGATGCGCTCGCGCGCGCGCTGCGCACCGAGCAGGCGGCCGCGCTCGTGCTCGAACCGATCCAGGGCGAAGGCGGCATTCGCGAACTGTCGCCCGCGTTCCTGCTGGCTGCGCGCGAACTCTGCACCGCGACAGGCACGCTGCTCGTGCACGATGAGATCCAGAGCGGCTGCGGCCGCACGGGACGATTCCTCGCGGCACAGTACGCGGGGGTCGTGCCCGATGTCGTCACGCTGGCAAAACCGATCGCCGCCGGTCTGCCGATGGGTGCCTGCCTTGTGACGGCGCCGTTCGCCGACACGTTCGCCAAGGGTGAACACGGCTCGACGTTCGCGGGCGGCCCGCTCGTCTGCCGCGGCGCGCTCGTGTTCCTCGACGAAGTCGAACGTGGCCTGCTCGGCAACGTGCAGGATCGCGGCCGCGAACTGCGCGAAGGTCTCGAGGCGCTGCGCCGTGAGTTCCCGATCGTGCGCGAGGTGCGCGGTCGCGGCCTCATGCTCGGCCTGCGGCTCCACCACTCGGCGGATCTGGTGCAGAAGGCGCTCTACCACGCCCGTCTCATCGTCAACTGCACGGCCACCGACGTGCTGCGCATCGTGCCGCCGTTCGTCGTCACCAAGGCCCAGGTGCAGGACGCCCTGCAACTCCTGCGCACCACGCTGGCGACCTTCCCCGCCACCGCGAAGGTGCCCGCGTGAAGAAGCCCGCCTCGCTCGACCTGACGCCCCTGTCGCAGAAGGACCTGCTGTGCACGTCCGCGCTGACGACGAACGACATCGAACGCATCTTCGCCACGGCGCGCGCCCTCAAGGCCGGCCGCGACGTGCACACCGACGTGCTGCGCCACAGGCGCCTGGCGATGATCTTCGAGAAGGACTCGCTGCGCACGCGCTTCACGTTCGACATCGGCATGCAGGACCTCGGCGGCAGCGCCGTGTTCATGGACCACCGCGACGCGCGCCTCGGCTCGCGCGAGTCGGTCAAGGACGTGGCCAAGAACTTCGAGCGCTGGGTGCACGGCATCGTCGCGCGCACCTTCAAGCACAAGGTGCTCGAGGAGTTGGCGCAGCACGCCGGCATTCCCGTCGTCAACGGGCTGTCCGACTTCGTGCACCCGTGCCAGGCGCTGTCGGACTTCTTCACGCTGACCGAGAAGTGGGGTCCGGTGCGCGGCCGCACGCTCTGCTTCGTCGGTGACGGCAACAACACCTGCCACGCGCTCATCCACACCGCGGTCAAACTCGGCACCAACATCCGCGTCTGCTCGCCCAAGGGCTACGAGCCCGACGCGCGCGTCGTCGCCGAGGCGAGGGGCGTCGCCAAGGAGACAGGTACCGAGGTGACGATCCTCAACGACCCCGCTGCCGCCGCCGATGGCGCCGATGCGATCTACACGGACGCCTGGGCCAGCATGGGCCAGGAGGACGAGATCGAAGAACGCAACAGCATCTTCGCGGCCTGGCAGGTCGACGCCGCGATGATGGCGCGCGCCAAACCCGATGCGTTCTTCATGCACTGCATGCCCGCCCACCGTGGCTGGGAAGTGACGCCGGAGGTCATCGATGGCCCGCAGAGCGTCGTCTACGACATCGCCGAGAACCGCCTGCACGTGCAGAAGGCGATCCTCGCCCTGTTGATCCGCTGAGCAAGCACCACCGCGTCCGAGCATCCCATGAGCAAGAAGAAGATCGTGCTGGCCTACTCCGGCGGCCTCGACACCTCGATCATCGTGCCGTGGTTGATGGAAAACCATGACTGCGAGGTGCACGCGTACTGCGGCGACATCGGCCAGGGTGAAGAGGAACTGCGCGGCCTCGAAGAGAAGGCGCGCCGTTCAGGTGCGGTCGCCTGCCGCGTCGAGAACCTGCAGCGCACGTGGCTCACCGACTACGTGTGGCCCTGTGTGCGCGCACTCGCCGTCTACGAAGGTCGCTACCTGCTCGGCACGAGCATGGCGCGCCCGATCCTCGCCAAGGGTCAGGTCGACTACGCCAAGACGATCGGTGCTGACGCCGTCGCGCACGGTTGCACGGGCAAGGGCAACGATCAGGTGCGCTTCGAACTCGCCTACCAGGCGCTTGGCCCGGACCTCGAAGTCTTGGCGCCATGGCGGCACTGGAACATCAAGAGCCGCGAGGACGCGCTCGACTACGCCGACCAGCGCGGCATCCAGGTCACGGCCTCGCGCGAGAAGATCTACTCGCGCGATCGCAACCTCTGGCACATCAGCCACGAAGGCGGCGCCCTGGAATCGCCTGGCAACGCGCCGCCCGACGATGTCTGGGTCATGACGACCGATCCACGCAAAGCACCCGACGAGCCGCTCGAGCTGTCGCTCGGCTTCCGCCAAGGCGTGCCCATTGCCCTGAACGGCGAGGAGCTGCCACCCGAAGTCCTGCTCGCACGCCTCAACGACCTCGGCGGCAAACACGGTGTGGGCCGCGTCGACATCTGCGAGAACCGCCTGGTCGGCATGAAGTCGCGCGGCGTCTACGAGACCCCGGGCGGCACCATCGTGCTCGAAGCCGCCCGCACGCTGCGTGCACTCACGATGGAACGCGACACACTGCGCCTCTGCGAGAAGCTCATGCCCGACTACGCCGACCTCGTCTACACGGGCCGCTGGTTCCACCCCACGCGGCGTGCACTCGACGCGCTGTTCCTGCAGGCGACGCGGCACGTGGCGGGCACCGTGCGTGTGCGTCTCTACAAGGGCACCGCAACGGCCCTGTCGGCGATGTCGCCGCACAGTCTGTACGCCGAGGACCTCGCCACGTTCGGCCACAGTGCCAGCTTCAACCACGCCGACAGCTACGGCTTCGTGAAGCTCTACGGTCTGCCCGGTGCGGTCGCCGCGAAGGTACAGGGAGCGACTTCATGAGCCATGCCGGTCAGATGTGGGGCGGCCGCTTCCAGGGCAGCCTCGACCCGGCGTTCGCCGAGTTCCAGCGCAGCCTGCCCACCGACCACGTGCTCGCGTTCGCGGACCTCGAGACGAACCTCGCGTGGAGCGAAGCCCTCGCGACCGTCGGTGTGTTCACAGCCGACGAACTCGAACGCGTGCGCACCGCCATCGACTCACTCACCGAACATTGGGCCCAACACGGCGTGCCGGTCGACGATCCCGCCGAGGACGTGCACAGCCTCGTCGAACGCGAACTCACAGCACGCTGCGGCGATCTCGGCAAGCGCATCCACACAGGCCGTTCGCGCAACGACCAGGTCGCGACCGACCTGCGGCTCTACCTGCGCGAGCGCATCTTCGGTTGCCTCGAAGGCCTCCACGAAGTGTGCAGAGCGCTCGTCGCCAAGGCCGAGGCCCACGCAGCGGCACCGATGCCTGGCTACACGCACCTGCAGCGCGCGCAGCCGATCACGATCGGCCACCATGCGCTCGCCCACGTCGAAGCCCTCGCGCGCGACCGCGATCGTTTCCTTGACGCGTTCCGCCGCCTCGACCAGTGCCCGCTCGGCAGTGGCGCGCTCGCCGGCACGACGCTGCCGATCGACCGCGATGCGCTCGCCGCGCAGCTCGGCTGCCACGGCGGCCCGACGCGCAACAGCCTCGACGCCACCGGCGCGCGCGACCACCTCTGCGAACTGCTGTTCTGCTGCGCGATGACGATGACGCACCTGTCGCGGCTCGCCGAGGACTACATCTTCTTCGCGTCGCAGGAAGCGCGCTTCCTCACCTTCGACGACGCCGTGTCGACGGGCTCGAGCCTGATGCCGCAGAAGCGCAACCCCGACGCGATGGAACTCGTGCGCGGCAAGGCCGGCCGCGTGCAGGGTGCGCTGATGGCGCTGCTCACCACGGTGAAGGGTCTGCCGATGGCCTACAACCGCGATCTGCAGACCGACAAGGAGACGCTGCTGCCCGCGATGTTCGAGACCGAAGCGTGCCTGCGTGTGGCCGCACTCGCAGTGCAGCATGCGACGTTCGACGAGGCCCGCTGTGCCAGCGAAGCGGAACGTGGCTACCAGAACGCAACCGACCTCGCCGATCTGCTGGTGCAGGCGGGCGTGCCGTTCCGCGATGCGCACGGCATCGTCGGCGCGGCGGTGAACCGCGCGGTCGAGCTCGGCGTCGAGCTGCAGGATCTGCCGGCAGCCGAACAGAAGCGGCTGCTGCCGCAACTGGGTTGTGATCTGCGGCAGGAACTCTCGGTGCCTGCGGTCCTCGCGCGGCGCAACACGATCGGCGGCACTGCGCCCGCGCGCGTGAAAGCCGAGGTCGAACGCTGGCACATCGTCATGAGTGAATGGACCGCCGCGGTCCACGGCGACGACGCACTCGAAGGCGCCGACGCGGACGAAGAAGACCCTGACTGCGATGCCCCCGAGCGTGGCTGAGATCGAGGTTCCCCGTCCTCGTCGAGACGCGCCGCCCGACGGGTTTCCCAACCACTCACTTGACGAGCAGGGCCTGCCCTGCGGATGAGTGCTCCATCAACATGGACATGCGAACCGCGAAGAGCCGCACCGACCGCGCGAAGGGTGCGGTCCTGCCGTCCTCGCCGGGCCACGGCGGCCGTCGTGCCGGTGCCGGTCGAAAGCCCAAGGGCGCGCAGGCGGGAGTGCCTCACCGCCCGCGCGAAGCAGTGGAGTCGAGGTTCCCGGTGCACGTGACGGTCAAGCTGCG
>JAYUCN010000950.1:0-6991 GCA_043740335.1 Planctomycetota bacterium | reverse complement strand
GACGTGCATCAGCGCTGCCAGCGACTGCGCAGGCACGACTCGCAGCTACCGCATGGGGCCTGGCCCCCCTCGTAGCACGACCAGAAGTCGCCGGGCAGGAAGCCGAGCTCGCGCGCCACCGCGACGATCTGCGCCTTGTCCCAGGCCAGCGTCGGACTCGTGACCAGAACCCCGTGTCGCGTGCCAAGGGCGAGGAACGCACTCGCGGCGGTCAGGAACTGCGGCGAGTTGTCGGGAAAGGTCACCGCCTCCTCGCAGTTGAACCCAGCGACGACGAATCCGGCGTGCAGGGATTCGGCGTAGGCAGCCGCCGCGGCCACGAACACCGCGTTGCGCGCGGGCACCCACACCGCCTCGGCACTGGCAGCGTCGCCGGGACGCACCGCCGTGCCCTGCGGCAGCAGGCCGGTGCCCGGCACGAGGCGCGATCCGCTGCGTTGCGCGAGCTCGCCGAGCCACGGCAGCGCGACCCGGAGCCACGGCGCACCCCACCGTTCTGCCAACGCCGAGGACGCGGTCGCTTCGCGCTCGCGAGCGCGCTGGCCGTAGTCGAAGAACAGGCACAGCGACAGGCGATTGCCGCCTTCCTGCGCGAACAACGCCGCCGCAACCCCGGAGTCGAGGCCGCCCGACAACAGCGCTACACCGCTCGCCACACGATCCTCCTCCCAACGCGGGCCCTGCCCGCAACCCAACGTGAGCAACCGGCGCCGAAATCGTGAACGGCGTTCAGGATTCTCGGCACCGGATACTCACTGGATCGTGAACGACACGGCAGACGATCGCGCATAGAGCACTTCCTGGCGCACGCGTTCGGTCAACATCAGGTCATCGCTGCTCGATGCCGTCAAGGAGATCAAGAGGCGCGCTTCCGCGCGCACGCTCCACGTGCCGGCAGCCAGCCCGGCGACGTTGGCCGTGGCGAGGTCGGGGAATTGCAGCGTGTCGGTGCCGCCAGCAGGGTCGCGGTCGACGACCAGGATCACCCAGGAGCGCCCCGTGCTGTCCTGCGCCGTTACTTCTACGATGCCCTGGCCACCCGGCACGACAGCCCCATCCAACCCATCGGCGAACGTCACTGCCGGGGAACCGCTTGCAGGTCCCGTGGGTGCGGTCACGGTCGGGATCGAGGGCGCTTCCAGGAAGAAGAGAACCGTACCCGTGGTTGCATCCAACAAGCCACGGTGGCGGCTCACGCGCCCCATCGTGTCCCTCGCCTCGGTGACCACCCACGCCACGGGAGCAAACAAGGCAAACCCCGCCACCGCCGTCAAGCCGAAGTTGGCGTTCACCGAGAAGGTGGCACCCATCACCAACGTCGCACTGCCGAGTCCGGCGAGGACCTGGCCTTCGAAACCATTCAGCGACAACGTCACCCGCACGATCGGCTTGCCGCCCACGAGGTTCCCGACATCGAGGCCCTGGGCGAGTGCAAAGTCCTTCGGGAAGGCGCCGAGCGTCTGGGTGATGGTGCCCATGCTCGTCACCAACGCCAGCGACTGCTGGGACACCTCGCCGGCGGCAACGGGCGCCGCCGGTGGCGTCGGCACCATCAAGGTCGGCCCGAACATCTGATAGCCCTGGAGCGAGAACGTGGGCGCGGCGGTCGGCTCGAGCACGCCGCCAAACGCGGTCAACACCTGCGGGCGATTGGGGATGATCGGCGTGTCCGGGATCGTGTTCGGCGCGGCGTTGGTCGTGCGCACGCCGAGCACACTGCGGTCGTCGACGGCGCTGCTGCCGACCACTGCCGTGGTGCCGGGCGCTTGCTGGAACGCGACCGTGCCGCGCAACGTGGCGGTCGCATTCGTGCGCGGCCGCAGTGGCAACGACACGAAGGCGGAGCGCGTCTGGTAGAGCGTCAGGAGGTCGTAGCCGGCGCGCACGATCGTGATCGTGTGTTCGGTGCCGGCGAGACCGGTCAGGGTCACGCGGCCAAAGACGTCTGTCAGAGCGACGATCTGGCCGGTCGCTGGCAGCGTCGGGGCGCCTGGATCCACGAGGACCGAAGCACCCGGGATCGGCAGCAGCGTCGTCGCATCGTACGCCTCGATCGTGAGACTGCCGGCCACGAGACCGGTGATGAGGCCACGCTGCACGATGCTGCCGGTGGCTGCCGCCTCGGCGAGGTTGCCCGCCGTGTCGGTCAGCAAGAGCGAGTACCCGCGCGGCCCCACCAACCGCCCAACCGGCAAGGGCTGCATGAGGAAGTGCCCGGTCGCATCGGACGCGAACAGGCTCACCGGTACATTGACGCCGTCGGCCAGGGACGCCGCCGCGATGGCCTCACTGGCCGTGCCGTAGAAGGCCAGGTACTCCGTATCGGAGAGAATGTCCGCCCCGTTGTTGGCCGACGGCGGGCCGGCGCGTGTCAGCTTCGGTTGGGTGATGTCGAACTGCGGCTCCGCACTCCGGGCGTTGTGAACGAAGCCGGAGTTCGCCGAGCCACGTTGCAATTGCACGGCGAACGTGACCGAGCCGTCGTCGAACTTGGGGTTGGTCAGCGAACCAAACGTACCACCGAAGTCGACGACCACGACCTGCGCACCGGGCTGAGGGACGTCGGCGAAGCGTTCGACGAAGGCGAGGTCGCCCGTCGTGTTGGTATCGGCATCGCCGCCATAGATGCGCGCACGCACGCGGTCCCCGCTCTGCGCATCGGCCGGCGTCGTCACGTGCAGGACCACGTTGGCGGCATTGGTCCGGTTGATCTTGTCCGGAAAACCCATGAGGGGATTGCCGAGTGCGACCGCCGTCGGCGCCGCGGGTCCGCCCGTCTCGAACCCTGCGAACGGCGTGCGACCGCGGAAATCCAACTTGCCGTCCTGACCGAACGTGATGGTGTCGTCGACCACCAGCTCGAATCTCGTCGATGCCGCCAACGGATCGTCGGGCGTGAACCGGACGAAGCGCGAGTCGGGCACGCTCACGATCGACAGCGGCAGGTCGGAGTCGCCGCTCAAGGCAGCACCACCCGCCGGGCGCACGAACAGGTTGGTCGCCAGGATCGAGGGCACATTCGCCGGGCGATCGAAAACGACGAAGTACTCGGACTCGCGCTGCACCAGCTTGCTGTTGTCGCGCGGGTAGGTCATGAGGATGCGGCCGTCGGTGAACATTTCGTCCTGGTTGACCTGGAACTCCGTCAGCACGGTGCCGCCGCTGTCCACCTGGAACCGCACGCCGTCGGTGTCCCGCGCGTCCGCGAGCAGCACCACCTCGTAGGTCGGCGTCTGCTGGTTCGAGAGTCCCGTCAACGGTCGCAGCATGAGCACGCGACCGTTGCCGAAGAAGTCGTACTGGCATGGCAGCGCCTGCGTCGTCCCCTTCACGCGCAGGATCACGCGCCCATCGGTCCCGGCCTCCGTGGTCGGCAGCACCGAGGCTTCATTGATGCTCTCACTGAATTCGACGACGATCGGCACGGTCGCCGGCCAGCCGCCGTCCTTGGGGAAGGTCGCCCGCACCTTGGGCCTGCCGTCGCGGGCATCGCCGCCCACCTGGATCACCTGCACCGCTGAGAACGTGGTCGGCGCTGCGGGCCCGCCCGAATCGATGGTCCGGTCGAACGCCCTCCCGACGTTGTCGCAGCCGGTTGCGCACAGAAGCAGGAGCGAGAGCGGCAGCGCCGGGTGAAGTCGAGGCATCGGTATCAAGAGTAGCAGCGGATCGTGGCAACAGGCCCGTGGTGGCCGCGGGGGGACGACGGCTGCCGCCCAATTATTCCCGCGGCGTGCGCCGGCCGCCAGGATCCCTCCCCCCACCCGCTGCCCAGGATCGTTGCGTGCGCTGCAAGCCTCAGGTACCGATCGGGCCCACACCATCGCGGCGGCGCGGCCACACGAGGATCGCGAGTCCCCCGAGCACGAGGCCGACACTCAGCGTCTGCCCCATGGTCATGCCGAGGAAGACCGTGCCGTTGCCGCCGTTCTGCCGGAACTGCTCGTCCGGTTGGCGCACGAACTCGAGCGACCAGCGTACAGTGGCGTAGCCGAACAGGAAGATCATCGCGTAGTAACCCGTGCGCAGCGGGCGGCGCCGCGTCAGCAGGTAGACCACCAGCATCACGCAGCCGACCGCGAGGCCCTCCCCGAAGGCCTCGTAGAGTTGCGAGGGGTGGCGGTACGGAATCAACAGGTTGCCCGACGCGTCCGTCATCTGGCTCACCTTCGCCCAGTCGAGCTTCGGCAGGACCGCAGCCCAGTCGATCGCGTGGCCATTCTCGTCGACGGTACCGAGCAATTCCCTCACGTCTGCGAACGTGCGCTTGCCGTATGCCACCTGGATGCAGAGTTCGCGTTGGCGCATCGACCAGTCGCGCGACAGGCCGAGCAGACGTTCCGCCATGGGATCGGTCGGGAACTGCATGGCCCAACCGACTCCCTTTTCCGTCACCCGCCCATACAACTCGCCGTTGATGAAGTTCGCGATGCGCACGCAGAAGATGCCGGGCGGGACCGCGAGGGCGCAGACATCGGCCGTGCGGCCCCAGCCCAACCCGTGCCGGCGCGTGAAGAGCCACACGGCAATCGCCACGCCCGCGAGTCCGCCGTGGAACGCGAGCCCGCCCTTCCAGACCTGCACGAACTGGAGCGGGTTGAGCAGGTCGGGTTGGTAGAAGAGTGCGTAGCCCAGGCGACCGCCGAGCATCACGCCGAACACGAGGTAGAAGATCAGGTCGGGTGCTTGTTCTGGTTTGACCGGAAAGAAGCCGGCGCGGGCCATCCGCACGAACAGCCACTGGCCGATGACGAAGCCGACCACGTACATCATGCCGTACCAGCGGATGTCGATCGGCAGGCCCGGGATGTCGAACAGCACGGGATCCCAGGCAGGGAATTGCATCCGCGGAAGCTAGCTCGTGGCACCGGCGAAAGCACGCTGCCCGGTGCCGTGACGAAGCGCAACCGCCGCGGTATCCTGCTCGCCCCGATGGCCAAGACGATCACAGACCTCTCCAGTCGTCTGAGCTCCAGCAGTGTGGGCCCGGCGGCGGTCGTCCTCGTCGAGGGCCTGCTCGCCGAGATCCGTGGTGACCGCAGCCGCCTGCCGGTCGTGTTCCCCGGACTGCCGCGCCGATGCGGCCGCGACGCGGTACGCGGCGGTCGGCAGGCACTCGGCCCCGGCACCGTCGACCTCGACGCGTTCCGCACCTGCGACCTCTGCGCCGCCTGGTTGCTCGTGTCGTGCCAGGCGACCGACGCGGAGATCTGGGACCTCTACGCCCACGGCGACATCGAAGAACGCGCGATGCTGCTGCGCAGCCTTCACTTCCTGCCAGTCGGCCCAGCCACCGTGAGGTTCCTGGGCGAAGTGCAACGCACGAACATCGTACTGCACCTCGAAGCCGCAGCTTGCGACGGGGACCTCTTCGCGCGCACGGTCGGTCAGGTCGGCTTCGACCAGGTCGCCGCCAACAAGTTGCTGCTCAAGCTCGCCTTCCTCGACCTGCCGCTGGCCCGCGCGTTCGGTGCCGAGCGCGCCGCCAATGCCGAACTCTCGCGCATGCTGCAGGATCTCGCCACCGAACGCGAAGCCGCGGGCCGCGCCGTCTGGCGCGACACCTGGCGCCTCATCGGCAGAGCACCCTGTGCCGGCACCGCGGCCCGTCTCGTCGGCGGCCTCGAACACGGTGACGACGGCGTCCGGCTCGCCGCCGCCGAGGGCCTGCTCGCGCTGCATCGCCAGGACCTGCGTCCGTTCGCGGCCGAGCGGCTGCCGCGCGAACCGCGCGCCGAGATCCAGGCACTGCTGGAGCGCCTCACCGCCGGCTGATCCACGGAAACCTCCCACGCCCTCGCCCAACCCGCATGCCCCGCCGATGTTGATCTTCGAACCGCACATCCACATGTTCAGCCGCATCACCGATGACTACGAGCGGCTCAGCCTCGCGGGCGTGCGCGCCGTGCTCGAACCGGCGTTCTGGCTCGGCCAGAACCGCACCTCGGTCGGCACCTTCATCGACTACTTCGAGACGCTGATCGGGTGGGAACGTCACCGCGCCCAACAGTTCGGCATCCACCACTTCTGCACGATGGGGTTGAACCCGCGCGAAGCGAACGACGAGCGCGTCAACAAGGACGTGCTGGCGATCCTGCCGCGCTACTGCGAGAAGGACTCGTGCGTCGGCATCGGCGAGATCGGCCTCGACGACCAGACGCCGACCGAAGAGAAGTTCATGGCCGAACAGATCGAACTCGCGAAGCGCCACGCGCTGCCCGTGCTCGTGCACACGCCGCACCGCGACAAGAAGAAGGGCTTCGAACGCTGCATCGCGATCGTCAAGGCGAGCGGCTTCCCGATGCAGCGCGTGCTGCTCGACCACGGCAACGAGGAGACGATCAAGCTCACACGCCATCTCGGTTGCTGGTCGGGCTTCTCGATCTACCCGAACACGAAGATGGACCCTGTGCGCATGGTGTCGATCGTGCTCGAGTACGGCGTCGACCACATGATCGTGAACAGCGCCGCCGACTGGGGCGTCAGCGACCCGATGATGGTGCCACGCACGGTCGTCAAGCTCGAGCAGGCCGGGGTGCCGCGCGACAAGATCGAGCAGCTCGTGTGGAAGAACCCGATCGCGTTCTTCGCGCAGAGCGGGCGGCTCGACGAGGCCATGCTGCTGCGCCCCGCCAGAGCCAACCTGCGCGAGACGTTCGAAGGCAACTCCGTGCTGCGGGGTCAGGATCCGGACAAGGTGTAAGCACAAGCGCCTGAACGCACCGAAGGTCGACGTCACGCGCCACCGCGAATGCGCTTCCGACCGGGGATGGCTACACTCGAGGAATGGACCGCGACCTCCTTCGCACCACTCGTGCACTCTTCCTGGTCTTGCTTGCGGCCGTCGGCGCGCGAATGGCTGCTGGGCAGTGCAACCTCGTGTGGTCGGGAGGGCTCGGAGGAGGGCCTAGCAACGTCCTCAGGGACGTGGCTGTGTTGCCGGGCGGCGGCTTCGTCGTCGCCGGACAATTCTCCATGGTTGGCGCAATGC